>CAKPSA010000210.1 GCA_934183145.1 uncultured Veillonella sp. | reverse complement strand
ACAATGTTTTTACCTTTATTTTCAGGGCGTTTAGCCAATTCTTGAGCAGCCCAAAGAGCAGCACCAGAGGAGATACCAACTAGGATACCTTCTGTATGACCAAATGCTTGAGATGTAGCAAATGCATCATCATTAGTTACTTGGATTACTTCATCATAGATGGAAGTATCTAAAGTATCTGGAATAAAGCCAGCGCCCAAGCCTTGGATTTTATGAGGGCCTGGTTTACCATTGGACAATACTGGGGAATCAGTTGGTTCAACAGCTACAACTTTTACGCCAGGATTTTGTTCTTTTAAATAACGACCTGCACCAGTCAAAGTACCGCCTGTACCAACACCAGATACATAGATATCTACTGTACCATCAGTATCTTGCCAAATTTCAGGACCAGTTGTTTTGTAGTGAATTGCTGGGTTTGCTTGGTTTACGAATTGGCCTGCTTCGATTGCACCAGCAGTAGCTGTTACGATTTCTTTAGCTTTTGCAATGGCACCTTTCATACCAAGAGAGCCATCAGTCAATACAAGTTGAGCACCATAACCGAGCATCAATTTGCGACGTTCGATGGACATTGTTTCTGGCATTACGATAACTACTTTATAGCCAAGAGCAGCACCAACAGCGGACAAACCGATACCAGTGTTACCGGATGTTGCTTCTACGATTGTACCACCTGGTTGTAATTCACCAGATTCAACAGCCGCTTGGATGATAGCAGCAGCGATACGGTCTTTTACAGAGCCGCCTGGGTTGAAGTATTCTAATTTAGCGAAGATATTAGCATCTGCACCGTATTTTTTACCAAAACGTGTAGCAGCCAATAAAGGTGTTTTACCAATTAATTCAACGAAAGATTTTGCAATATTAGACATAATAGTCACTCCTTATTAAATAGAACCATCCCAATTGTCATATTTTGTATCAAGCTTAGCGTAAGTTCCATCAATTACATCTTGAAGGGTTACGTTCTCTAAATAATCATGAATATAATTTTGTAATCCTGCCCAGAAACCAACAGTACGTTCGTTAATTACTGTATCAGTACTCACCCCTTCATCAAGGGTAGAAATGATAGCCATGGACTCTTCCGTGGCGAGCAAAATTTCAATAATAGTATACTCTTTAGGGCTTTTAGATAAGCGATAGCCTCCGTATTTACCACGAATACTATCCACTAAGTTAGCAGCACCCAAACGAGCCACAATGCCCTCAAGGTATTTTTCAGATATACCTTGTCGTTCTGCAACGGATCGCAATGAAACCGGTTTCTCTTGACCTTGCTCTGCCAAATCAATGAGAACCATCAATGCATAGCGACCTTTTGTGGAAATCCTCATATATCTTGCCTCTCTTTGTAAAAGTTAGTGCTAACACACCCCATGTTATAAAGCACTTATCCTACTTCATTTATAAAACCTTGTGTATCACTAGGAATTAATTTCATTATAGACTACTAAATTCAAAAATGCAAGAACTTATTTCCTACTTTTATAAAGGGATAT
>CAKPSA010000209.1 GCA_934183145.1 uncultured Veillonella sp. | reverse complement strand
AAGGCTGTAAAAACTTCTGATGCCAATAGTATTAAAGCTAATACGGCTGCTATTACGCGTAATAAAGTAGGTTCTGTTGTTACACCTGCTACGGAGCGTGTAGAAAATGTACCAAATGTACGCGTGTTATTGGGTAGTCGCAGTTCCGATGCTACAGTTACATCTACTGCTAATATGGTTGTGTTAAATGGTGCTAATGGTCAAGTTAGTACAATCAGTGCAAACCGTGGTACCTCTGTTGGTATTCGAAGTGGTAAAATTGCTGTCAATGGAAAGGCCATTGATACGGTAGTTACATTAAAACCAGCCAATAGTGATGCACCATTCTTGTTTGAAGGTAAAGGCTATCGTGGCGGACTTACATTACGTGCTAATAATGGAAAGATGATGGTCATTAACTCTGTGCCTCTTGAAGACTATCTTTATGGCGTAGTTCCGCAAGAAGTCGTTCCATCTTGGCCAGCAGCTGCATTAGAAGCACAAGCTGTAGCTGCTCGAACTTATGCTCTTCATACTATGGAAGAGAATAAAGGTAAACTGTATGATGTGAGTACGTCCACAGATCACCAAGTTTATAATGGGGTTAGTGGTGAAACGCAAGCTACTACAAATGCAGTTAATAAAACAAAGGGGATGGTTATGTTATATAACCAACGCCCTATTAATGCTTTATTCCATTCTGATGGTGGCGGTTATACTGAGGATAGTGTCAATGTTTGGGGTAGTGATGTACCGTATTTGAAAGGTGTAAAGGATTTTAGTACTGGCACATCGACATCGAACTGGACGGTTACTACTTCTCGTCAGGCCCTTGAAAGTAAGCTTAACGCAGCTAGTAAAGGGGTTGGCAAATTGAAGAGCATTCAATTGACACCTCTTGGCAAGCCAGGTCAACAAACATCTGACCGCGGTGTATCTGGTCGAATTAAGAGTGCTACTTTCATAGGTACCTCTGGAAAAACGACCATTGATGGGGATTCTTTACGCAGTATTTTAGGCTTGAAATCAACACTATTTGATTTTTATGTAAATCATAACCCAGCTAAAGATACAGGTAAGGCGTATCATAATTTTACTGGTAGCAATGATACTGTCTATATTAAAGGCCACGGTTGGGGACATGGTCTTGGTATGTCTCAATGGGGCGCTGCAGAAATGGCTAAGCGTGCGACACCAGGGGATACAAATTATTACCAAACTATTTTGCGTCACTACTATAGTGGCATTACATTAAAGAAAATGTACTAATAAGGATTGCGATGAAAGTTACAGATTTTGATTATGAATTACCAGAGGAACTGATTGCTCAACATCCTGTAGAGCCTCGTGATACAGCGAGACTATTGACCTTGGACAAGGTTACAGGTGAGGTTGCACATAAAGAGCATTTTTACGATTTGCTAGATGAACTCCACGAAGGGGATGTACTTGTATTTAATAATACAAAGGTTATTCCTGCGAGATTATATGGCCAACGTCAGGGCTCTGGTGGCAAGGTTGAGGTATTGCT
>CAKPSA010000208.1 GCA_934183145.1 uncultured Veillonella sp. | reverse complement strand
GAACTGTGTGATAATGAGAACATAAGTTGAGGCAAGTGCCTTTCTAAATGATAATAAAAAGTTCTGATCTATATTTTTTATGGAGGTCCTAATTATGAGAGTTATTGCTGATGGTTGCATTAAATGTGGTTCTTGCGCATCTGTTTGCCCAGTTTCTGCTATTTCTGAAGGCGAAACTAAATACGAAATCAACGATACTTGCATCGATTGCGGTTCTTGCGAATCCGTTTGCCCAGTATCTGTAATTTCCGCTGAGTAATCACAAATTAAATGGCCCCTCATTGAGGGGCTTTTTATTTTGCCTAAATTTGGTTAACTTAGTATAATAGGACTATTAAGATATATATTATAGTAAGGGAGTACATCTTGTTTTATATTATACTAATCCTATGGTTACTGTTAGATCAATGGACTAAATATTACATTATGAATCATTTTATGTTAGGTGAATCATTACCAGTTATTCCTAATGTATTTCATTTAACATATATTATTAATCGCGGTGCTGCATTCGGTATGCTAGCTAACCAGCGATGGTTCTTCTTATTGGTAGCTGTCATTTTACTAG
Source organism: uncultured Veillonella sp. (assembly GCA_934183145.1). GTDB lineage: Bacteria > Bacillota > Negativicutes > Veillonellales > Veillonellaceae > Veillonella. Next base: position 945 of record CAKPSA010000208.1, on the reverse strand, counting down.
GTGCTTGTGCGTATTATTGGAAGAGACTAGCTAAAGGTCCGTGGACGTTGCAGATTGGCTCTGCTTTATTAGTATCTGGCGCCATTGGTAATGGTATCGATCGTTACATGCTTCATGGCGTTGTTGATTTTTTTGACTTCCGTATATGGCCTATTTTTAATGTTGCTGATATTGGTATCTGTGTAGGCGTAGCTTTAGTAGTCTATTATTTATTTACATTAAAAGATGATGATAAATAAATAGTTAATTAATATATGATACTTAACTCATAGAGAGGTAGAGGATGAACGAATATATTGTAAGTGCTGAACAAGACGGCATGAGACTTGACGTGTTTTTAACGGAACAAATGGAAGGGTCTCGTAGCTATATTCAAAGTTTAATAAAAGGTGGTCACGTTACTGTAGGTAATAAGATTGGCAAGGCAAATCTTAGACTTACTCCAAACACTGTAATTCATGTAGAGGTACCAGAGCCTGAATCTGTTGAGGTAAAGGCAGAAGATATTCCTCTAGATGTATTGTACGAAGATCATGATATTATCATTGTAAATAAACAACGTGGTATGGTTGTTCATCCTGCAGTAGGCAATTATTCAGGGACACTTGTTAATGCATTGTTATATCATTGCAAAGATTTATCCGGTATTAATGGTGAAATAAGACCTGGTATTGTCCATCGTTTAGATAAGGATACATCTGGTGTTATGATGGCGGCTAAGAATGATGCAGCCCATATAGGGTTAGCTGAGCAGGTAAAAGCACATTCCGCTAAACGGACCTACTTAGCGCTAGTTCAAGGTAATATTGTAGAAGAAAAGGGCACAATTAAGGCTCCTATTGGGAGACATCCTAAGGATCGTATGAAAATGGCGGTTGTCTTTGAAAATAGTAAGGATGCAGTCACTCATTTTAATGTGGTTGAACGATTTGGCCATCAAACATT
>CAKPSA010000207.1 GCA_934183145.1 uncultured Veillonella sp. | reverse complement strand
CTTAAAGTAGCGCACATGACAGGTGCTACACCTAAGAAAATGGAACAATGGCAAATCGTTGGTACCATTCTTTGTGCCGTACTTTCTGTAGGTGTTATGATTCTCTTGAACGATGCGTATGGCTTCGTAGGGGACCATGCATTAAATGCGCCTCAAGCGAATGCTATGGCTGCTATCATCGAACCTATGATGACTGGCGGTAGTGCGCAATGGCCTCTATACATGGCAGGTGCATTATTTGCAATCATCTTGTGGATGGTAAAAGTTCCACCATTGGCATTTGCTCTTGGTACATACTTGCCAATGGAAATCAACACACCATTACTTATCGGTGGTTTGATTGCGTACTTCGTACAAAATAGTACAAAAGATAAAGAATTAGCTGATCTTCGCTTCTCTAAAGGTAGCACAATTGCATCTGGCCTCGTAGCTGGTGGTGCTATTGGTTCCTTGTTCAGTGCGGTACTTCGTATTGCAGGTATTGATGTATTTGCTCAAGATTGGGTTGAAACACCGGAAGCAACATACCTCAGTATCGTAATGTACTTGTTACTCTGTGTATTCTTGTACAAAGTGGCTATGTACGTGAAAGCTAAAAAAGCTAAATAAAGTCAATTAACTAGCATATTGATATACTAACTATCTATTCTATAAACTGCTAGGAATTCTCCTCCTTGGAGATGGCCGCCTTCATCAAGTTAGGTTTAACTTGGTGGAGGCGGTCTTTTTGTGATTATGACTATTTGGGGGTTCTAGATATATAGTGTGTTTGATATAACCTAAAGCTATGTTTATATAATACCTATTAATATAGTTGGATTTATTGACCCTAACTATATCGAATGTTATGATTATATTAGAATACCTTTATAGGTATTATTTTTATTATGCTCATACTGTAGGTATAGATATATTCATTCGTATATAGAAAGAAAACTTTACATATTATTGTAAAGTTAGAGTTAAGACAATTATGAAATTTAAGAAAATAGCAACTCTTTTAGGAGCTTTTACCATTGCTAGTAGTTTGTTTATAGCTGGCTGTGGTAATACAGGTAGCACTCAAAAAGCATGGCGCGTTGGTACTGATGCGACCTATGCACCATTTGGGTTTAAAGATAAGGATAGCGGTAAATTAGCAGGCTTTGATGTAGATATTATTAATGCCATTGCAAAGGAAGAGGGCGTTGAAGCAGATGTTCAAAACTTGAACTTTGATGCGCTTTTACCAGCACTACAAAGCAATACCATCGATATTGCAATCTCGGATATGACTATTTCCGAGGATCGTGCCAAGTCTGTAGACTTTAGTAAACCATACTATATTGCAGGTAATGGCCTCGTTGTAAATATCGATAATACTAATATCAATAGCTTTAAGGACTTAGAAGGAAAGCGCATTGGTGTATCCATTGGATCTACTGGTGCGGAAATTGCTAGTAAGATTCCTAATGCCGATGTGCGCCAATTCAACCTCATCGTCGATGCATTCTTAGAATTGCAAAATAGAGGTGTA
>CAKPSA010000206.1 GCA_934183145.1 uncultured Veillonella sp. | reverse complement strand
TGAATATTACCAATAGTGAGTACAAGAGAATCTAAGGCACTCACATTACGAGACACTACGGTTTGCAAGTTCATAACGATAGCACTAGCTACTACAATAGCATCAATCGCTTGATGTGGCTGTGCCCCATGGCCTTGTTTGCCTTTTACATTAATAGTAATCTGGCTACTGGCAGCCATACGAGGGCCTTCCTCTACGGAGATGAGGCCTGCTGGTAAGTCAATCCACACATGGCCACCAAAGATAGCATCGATTTTATCATACCAATCACCAAATTTAACGAAATCTGGCGCCCCTGCACCCGTTTCTTCGGCAGGTTGGAATGCTAAATATACATCGCCTTCGATGCGGTCTTTCATAGACATTAACATCTTAGCAGCGCCTAGCAAGATAGCCATATGACCATCATGACCACAAGCGTGCATTTTGCCTTCAGTTTCAGATTTGTAGTCTACTGTATTATGTTCATGAACAGGTAAAGCATCAATATCAGCACGCAATGCGATGGCCTTACCTGGTTTATCGCCATGAATAATGCCAACTAAGCCGATGCCACGCTCAGTATCAACATGAACCTCTACGCCCATAGATTCTAATTCTTTAGCGAGAGTCTTTGTTGTTTCAAACTCTTCATTGCTCAGCTCTGGATGTTTATGGAAATATCTACGCCAATCTTGAACGTAGCCTTTGTATTGTTCAATTAAATCGCGACTATGCATGGTATCGCCTCCTTATAAAGTCCCTTAATCAAGGGGAATAACAGGGTAAAAGTAAAAGAAAACGACAGGCCACGCCATGTCGTTTTCTCCATTTCTTATCGGTTGCGCAATACTGCTTGTACCGCTAAGGATACAACAGCTGTTGCAACTGCCACAGCAGCGGTAATTTTTGCTGTTGTGAAAAGTTCTTCTTTTGTAGGTTTTGCTTTTGTAGCAATATCTAATGTTTTTGCTACTGCAGGAACCAATACTTCGTTACGTAAGGATTCTGTATTCATATTTACTCCTCCAATATAGACTGTTTCTTCTAGGGTAACACGAATGAGAACTAAAGTCTATATATTCATCGATTTATTTCAATGGTTATACGGTTACGCAACTATTTTAAATAATCTTTATGAAAGTTATCCCAAATATTATTTTGCAGCTAACTCTTCAATCACTTCAGCTACAATGGTAATCGCTTTTTCCAATTGTTCTTGAGGAATATTAAGAGCTGGTAAAAGACGTACTTTATTTTTCGCAGATAAACATACAACGCCCTTTTCAAGACATTTTGCAATAACTGCTTTTGCATCTACTGTAGTTTCAATGCCGAGCATAAGGCCCATACCACTCACACCTAGAATACCAGGTTTGCCTGCTAAAGTAGCTTTTACATAGTCTCCTTTTGCTTTCACAGAATCTAAGAATTCTGGTGTTAAACGACTAATAATCGTATTACCTGCTGCCGCACAAATTGGATTGCCACCAAAGGTTGTAGCATGAGCACCTGCATTTAACACATATTGCATCTTTTCATTGAATAAGGTAGC
>CAKPSA010000205.1 GCA_934183145.1 uncultured Veillonella sp. | reverse complement strand
TTTTTATCTCTTATATCAAACTTTAAAGTATTACATTTTACTACTGCCAAACAGCTAAAAAGAAAAAGGCTATCGACCCAACATCGATAGCCTTTTTTTATTTATATCATTAGTTTATATTACTATTTATGAATTTTTCTAGCTATATCTCTAATGATTTCAGGTGTTGTTCTACAACAACCACCTATGATATTTGCCCCTGCATTACGCCATACGTCAACATAATCTACAAATGATGCAGGGTCACCATACCAGGTCTTAGTTTTACTATCATAGCTTTCACCAAGATTAGGGTATACAGCAATCGGTTTATCCGTAACCGTACGAATATCCTTAACTAAGGACTCTACATATTCTGGCTTGGTACAATTGATACCGATACCAGTTATAGGACGAACTTTGTCTATCATTTCCGCACATTTAATGATGGTTTCCCCACTAGAAACATGATGTTCATCCTTACAAGAGAAGGCAATCCATCCAGGAATGCCTCTCGATGTGTATGGATCAGACATGGCCCTAGCAATAGCAATCGCTTCATCATAAGACGGTATCGTTTCAAAAGATAATATATCAGGATTTTCTTCACAGAATAATGCTAACCGTGGAATATGGAACACTTCGAGATATTCAGTTTGCACATCAGGATAGCCACGGTACTCAGAGCCATCCGCCAAGAAAGCTCCATATGGTCCTACAGAGGCCGCAACTAACGGTTTAGGCAATGCACCTTCAGAAAAGTATCTAACGCCATCTGGAGTCTCTTCGCCCAGTGTAATACCACGTAATGTAAGAGCCCCACTCGCCTTTGCCTCAACAAACTCGTTACGAGCTTGTACCGCCAAGCGAACAGATAATTTTACAAGTTCAATAGCCTCTTCCGTACCAAAGCCTAGGCCTTTAAAGCCAGCTACCGTTGCTTGATATCCAGAACTTTGAATGATATCCGCCCCAGCTGCCAAGTACGAAATATGTATTTTTTTGATGACATCCGGCTGGTCCATAAGAATCTTAGCAGACCATAATTTATGCTGAAGGTTACAGCCATAACGCTCTAACTCTGATCCTAATCCACCATCTAAAACGAGGGCGCCCTTCTCTTTAATTATATCTAAAAATGCACGTCGCTTAGCCATCATATCACCTATTCTATACTACCTCATACCATTTGAGGTTTACTAAACGTATTATAACAAATAATACGCTTTGGTACTATCTACAAACTATTTTAAATCCTCTGTTGGTGGCTCTTTACCAAACCATTTTTTATAAATCTCTGCATATTTGCCATTGGCTTTAATTTTAGCCAAACCATCGTTAACTTTATTTAGAAGCTCTGTATTGCCCTTCTTCACAGCAATACCAAGCGGTGCCGCATCATAGTCCTCTCCAGTAACCTTTGCGATACCTTTGCCCTTGCTGTTAACATAATATTCGTTTACTGGTGTATCGTTAATAACTACATCTACACCTCTATTTTGCAATTCTAAGAATGCATCGACGATGAGGTTGAATTGGCGCACATCGGCATTAGGAATCTTAC
>CAKPSA010000204.1 GCA_934183145.1 uncultured Veillonella sp. | reverse complement strand
AACTCTTCTAAACCGTAGAATTCGCGCAATTCATCACCACCAAAGACATGACAAATGACATCGCCAAAATCAAGTAAAATCCATTCACCTTCACGGTAACCTTCTCTATGATTCACTGTCATGCCCAATTCTGCTGCTTTATCTTCCATTTCATCTGCAATACTTTGGGATTGCTTAATATTGTTCGCACTAGCAATTAGGAAGTAATCACCTAACATAGATACACCTTCTAAATCAAGGATTTCAATATCTCTACCTTTTTTATCAAAAGCAGCTTGTGCTAATTGTAATACGATTTCTTTAATTTCTTCTTTATTTTTCATATTATTCCCCTTTTAACGTTTATTACCACTCTCATCACCTGGTTCTGTTGGCTTTGTAATAGTGCCACCATTATGTTCTGATTCAGGTGCAACCTTAGCTGTACTATTGGTTGGCGCCGTTACAAATTGCGTCATTTCATTAGCTGGTAAATTCCCCATAGTAATGCCTACTAATCGTTGTGCTTCTGTAGGATTTATCTTCCAATATGTCATATCACCTACTAGCTCTTTCTCACCAGGAAGAATGTAGAAATGAATTTCTTCCTTATTAATTTTACTTGCATTATACACAAGCTTAATAGCATCTAATGTAGAAATATTACTATCATAATGATCCCAAATACGCCAAATATGCCAAGCATTTGTTAAGAAAAATGCATTATGTTCTTCTTCTACCCAAAGCTTCAAAAAGCGTTCTTGTCGTTGCACACGTGTAAATGTATCATGTTTTGGATCAGAATATCTTAAATAGGCCAATGCTTTATCACTATCTAATGTCTGATATCCTCGTTGCAAATCGATATCTTTATTTCCGTCTGCATCCACGTGTTCCATAGTTTGTTCTACATAGATTTGTTGATTTCCTAATACATCATTCGTTTTTTTGAAAGCATTTTGGTTAACTACAACATAATATGGTATAGAAATATGGAACATATCTTCAATAACAGCTTTTGTTAAATCAATACCACCTTTTTCATAGATGCTATTGAGCATTGTTGCATCAGTCTGATCTCTGTTATCAATTTTACTATTACTAGGAATGCCAATAACATCCATTGTCTTTTGATCTAAATTTATGGATAACAAAAATAAACTATCACTTTGACTTGGATTATTCTCATCAGTACCGACAACAAGAATATATAATGGTTTATCCAAGCCTTTTTGCTCTACTGATACAGTATTACCATCTTGTTTATTGCCGTTATCTACAGATGTATCAGTTGTCTCGGTAGTACCTACAATAGCTCTATACGCATAAGATACTCCAGTATATAAGCCGTATCCTATACCTCCAAGTACTGCTAACACTACAACTATAGCCAGTATAATTCTAGGCCATTTAACAGATGACTTTTGTTGACGTCTTCTTCTACGACGGCGAGCTCTTGCTCGTTCACGTTCTTCCATATATAAACTCCATTATTTGCAAGATTGTAACACATCATTACGACCAAGTATGGTCAAAGGATAAATAGACAGTTTTTGCTCTATAAGATGAATAATAGTGTTGTCAAAACCAAGTAATACTGCTTTGTCTAAATCTTGG
>CAKPSA010000203.1 GCA_934183145.1 uncultured Veillonella sp. | reverse complement strand
TTTAAATCAAAATAGTTTAGTACAAGAAGGGGAAATACCTAATGAAGACCCTAAAGTATTGATGCAAGAACTAGAAGAGGCAATTGCAAGATTTCAACAACTTATTAAAGATATTAATCTTACTAACTGTGAAACTATTGTTGAAGGGAGGTCTTTAACGCAAATTATAGCGGAGAAAGAAGGTGCTATCATGCGGCTTTCTGCATATCGTGCGTTAGCAGATAGTGCAAGTGCTATTAATTATCGGGCTCGTGGATCGGAAATTAAAATGATAGCAACTGTAAATGTTAGTGAATTACAAAAAACAGCAGATAAAATATCTAAGGAGATTCGCACATTAGATAACTTATTACAATCCACTAACTGGACTGTTGATTTAATAGAGTACTAATTACAAGTTGGTAATCAAGATAGGGTGGATACAAAGCCACGATTGCTTAATTCGTAAAAAGATGACATTACATGTATGGGGCATTGAAGATATATATCGTGTAGGCCCTTATTGCGTATAAATGTATGGTTACTTTTTATAATGTATTACCATGTGTCAACTATTTTGATGAGGGTGGCGTTGGGGATATAAAAAAAGATGCCTTTACAGTAAAACTGTAAAGGCATTTTTTTTTATTAACCAGCTGTATATGGACTGAAGCGTCCTGCGAACAAGTAGGAACCCATTTTGCCAAGCTTAGCAGCAAAGATAGATGCAATAATCCCTAGGATAATCATAATCCACGCATTTTCTGCATTTACGCCATGGGCTATAGCCATATAGGATTGGATGCAGGAAATGATGAAGTAGATGATTGTTAAGTAAATTTTTTGTTTAGGATACTTAGCGGTTGCTGTTTTATAGCGCAACTTACTGCCCATATATCCTGAAATGCCTCCTAGAATTACGAGGATTGGTAGAATCATGGTTACCAATGCAACAATATGGAATAATGTTGGCGCAATAGATGGAATCAATAATGCGATAATAGGTACAAAGAAGGAACCTGTTGTACCAACGATAGGGAAGTGTACGCAAATTGGATGTAAATGTAGATTTAACATTTTTTCTCGCTTAGGATTTATACGACGTGGTTTATATTCCATCCATACCGTTGGAGGAAAACCACATGCGGGACAAGGCTGATCCTTGTACTTAGCGTCTTCAATATATCCGCATACACGGCAGATAATCCATTCTGTACCTTGTTCAGTATTCATTGTTTTAGCTGCGGTAGAACTAGTTGCTGCCGTAGCTGCTTGTTGTGCTTGTGTCATGATGTAATCTCCTTACTTAAGAATAATTACCTAGTTATATAATTACTATCTATATTTATACAATCTTTATCTCTATTTATACAATCTCTATCTCTATTTATATTATAGCATAACAATTTGATTAAAATATAAACACAGTATTGATATTGTTATAAATGTATTTTGTTGTTAAAATTATGTCATCATAATTTTTTGTAAAAAAAACCTATCCAAGTAAATTGGATAGGTTTTCTTTGTTATTATTCTAAGTCATCGAAATCAAATGCTGCTGCTTTTGTATAGTTTGTAACTTTTGCTTCGAAGAAGTCAGTTTTTGTGCTATTCAAGTTGGA
>CAKPSA010000202.1 GCA_934183145.1 uncultured Veillonella sp. | reverse complement strand
TTATCATAAAACACGTCTTGTGCTTTTTTGATAGCTGCAACTTTGAAATCGTCAGCCAAACATTCTTTTATACGTGTCTTATAGGGGCGATTGTCATATATAAGTGCCATGTCGTCTCCTCCTTAACGGCAGTTTAAGATTTCAGCAATATGCATTACTTTGATACGGCGATCGATTTCGCCTTCTTTATGAAGACGATCAAGCATACCTGCAATGTTCATCAAGCACGCTTGGTCAGAACCGGAAATAACATTAGCACCTGTGCCAGCGATTTCCAATGCTTTTTCGCGTGTCATAACTTCACTAATTTCAGGGTTCTTAACGGAGAATGTACCGCCGAAACCACAGCAACGGTCTGCACGTGGTAATTCAATCAAGTTGATATCTTTAACGTTTCTAAGGAGTTTGAAAGGAGGTTCTTTAATACCCATCAAACGAGTTACGTGGCAAGATGTATGGTATGTAACGGAGTCATTGAAACGAGCGCCTACATCTTCAACACCTAATACGTCAGTAATGAATTGAGTGAACTCATAAATTTTGCCGCTCAATTTTTCTGCACGCGCCAACCACTCAGGTTGATCTTTCAAGAAATGATGGTATTCATCGCGGATTGCAAATGCGCAAGAGCCGGACATGCTGACTACATATTCAGCGTTCTCGAAGCATTCGATTGTATTCTTAATAGCATCCATAGCTGCGTCATTGTAACCAGAGTTAGTGAACATTTGGCCACAACATACTTGTTTCTTAGGCACTACGAGCTCGCAGCCTAATCTTTCAAGTACTTCTACACCAGCCATGCCTACATGTGGGTAGAACATGTCAATCAAACACTGTTGGAAAAGATGAATTTTCATATTATCGTCCTCGTCTTTTCTAGTACTTAACCTAATAAAAAATTTTGATATGTATGTGTTATGGCAAGATTGATAGTGAAAATTTTTCGACTAAGTTTCCGCCTTGAACATTACTTATGCTTTCAAATAAATATCCAAAAGCTCATCGATATAATTATAAATTAATCCAATATAAATTGTCCAAAGGATTGCTATATTCGTATGTACCCTTTTATTTCTTATATCGTTATGACTTTTTGTAATAACAAACATTGCATTTTATCACAAATGCCATTCTATTTATAAATTTTTCTTGTGAAAGCCACATAAAATCTAGATTTTGGGAACGTTTATCATTTCGTTCGTTTTAGAGTAATGCATGTCGTAATTTACCTATAATTCATTGAATATTTATATAAATGACAGAGAAACACCAAATTCATGTAATTTTTATCCTCATATATTACATTTTCTTATAGTAGTGTATAAATTTAAAAAGTGTTATAATTTATTTTATATAAGTATAGTTTGAAAGGAGCCTTTTCAATGAAACTAAATAAATTATCCTTATCCCTAGCTATTACATTAGCCCTTGGTTCCACATTCGGCATGGCTCACGCTGAAACAACTGCGGCTCATGTAAAATCTGAAGTATCTGCTACAGCTAATAAAGCTGAAGTAGCTGCTAAAACTGATGAACACCGTGTAGATACATCTGTTAAAAACGATGCAAAACGTGTTGATACATCTGTGAAAAACGAC
>CAKPSA010000201.1 GCA_934183145.1 uncultured Veillonella sp. | reverse complement strand
ATTTTAACACGTAATAATGTAACCTAAGCTACAAAAATGAAAAATTTCAATATTAATTATTAATAGCATATATGATTTATAATACTAGATATTATAAAGTAATTTACCTGATTGGTAAATTATATGTTTACATTTATATTTGAGAGAGTATAATAGAATTAACCTACTAGGTAAATTATTATAAATGGCCATTTATATTGTATTAACCATTCACTATGATTTGAGAGAGTCGGTGACATATTGGATATACGATATAAGAATAATAAGATACGTAAGGTATGTACAGAAGCAAGATTAGCGCGAAGAAAATATGGGCTTTCCATGGCGGATTTATTAGAGGTAAGACTTAAGCAACTTATAGTAGCATCATCTATAGATTGGTTAGTTAAGAAACGAATTGGTCGTTGTCATCCTCTATATGGTGATCGATTAGGACAATATGCTATGGACTTAATCCAGCCCTATCGTTTAATTTTTACTCAATATGGTAATACTGTAGATATTGTAGAAATTCAAGAAATTGTAGATTATCATTGATTAGGAGTGTAAGTAGTATGAAAATTTATAGGAGTAAAACCTTTACAGCAGTCCCACCAGGGATGACTATTAAAGAAGTACTAGAAGATCATCATATGACTCAAAAAGAATTAGCTGTACGCTTAGGGTTAAGTGAAAAACATATTAGTAAATTAATTAATGGAGAAGTGCCTTTAACACAAGATGTGGCTATACGTTTAGAACGTGTTTTAGATATTGAGGCTAGTTTTTGGAACGGTCTAGAAGCTGCATATAGAGAAGCTATCTTAAAAGTAGAGTATGAGAATTCTATTGATGAAGAAATTAACTTTGCTAAGCCCTTTGGTTATGCTAAACTTGCGCGTTTAGGTATAGTGCCAGAAACAAAAAAGGCAGCGGAGCAGGTCAATAATTTACAAAAGTTTTTTGAGGTAGCTTCTTTAAAGAATGTAGATAATGAAATGGTTATGCCCTTAGTATATGAAAATATTAAGGATATGGAGCCCGCTAAAAAGAGTGCGATTTATACATTGGTACAAATCACGAAAGGTCAGGCGCGTTTTGTGGAGGTTAATCCTTATGATGCGGAGTTGCTAAGAAAATTTATACCTAAAATTGAGGACCTTAAGAGCGAACCATTAGCTAGTGTGAAAGAGCCTCTTAAGGATATGCTAGGAGCGTGTGGTGTCATTATCGTATATTTGCCAATTCTTGATAATATAACATCCACCTGTATTACGTATTCCAAAGGAAGCTCCATTGTTCTTGGTATACCAACGGAAGATACTGATAGTTTTTGGAATTTATTAGAAGAAGCGTTACATAATTTGGTAGAACGAAACTTTCCACATAGTAATCGAAAATACCGCAACAATGATCCTGTAACTGTGGTGAATTATTGAGCCATATTTTGGTAAGTTTTTAAGCACCTCTTTTTTGTAAGTTTTTAAGGGCGTATAGCTCTTGTTAGAGGTTCCCATTAACGTAAGGACTTTCATAGTACGATGTATAGGATTCTTATCCTGTAACAAAATAGCGTATAATAGACATATAGAATATTACTGATATAGGAGATACAATGAAGGTCCTTTACGATACAATTTTGAAAGCAACATATACTGGTCGCCCGAACCGTTTTG
>CAKPSA010000200.1 GCA_934183145.1 uncultured Veillonella sp. | reverse complement strand
TTCTACTCGACCTAGTTGTAAATTGAATTGTAAATTACCTGAAGCTAAGGATTGAGCTGGAATACCAATTCTAGAAGTAACATAGCCATGCTCAATTAGTGCATTGTTTAGTCTATTAGATAAAATATTTATATCTTCAAGGGTAAGTCTACGATTCATAAATGGTTTAATTGTTTTTCGTAGAAAGCCAAATTCTTTAGGTACATCTAATTGAAGTTTCTTTTTTTGCGCTTCATAATACAAAGGACCTTTAATCAATCTTGTACTTGCTGCAGAACTATTATCTACAAACGTAGTCTGATCCATAGTTGAATTTGTTATATCATTATATGGTAATTGTGCAGATTGACTAATAGGCTCTTCAACAATACGTATTTGAGATACAAAAAAAGATGGTCCTACATGTGCTGGCTGTTGTGCCGGTACTGTATAACCATCTTGTGATGATAAAGATCCAGATGTAATATCTAATCCACCTGTTTGTACTGTAATTCGTCCCTCTCCAAGCCGCGCCTCTCTCGCTAATTGCTGTTCTCTCGCTCTATCTAGTTGTGCTTGTGTATCGATTGGTCTTGCACCATAAATATGTAATGGTAGCATACAAGCTAAACTAAGACAGAAAAGTAAATCTCTCTTTTTCATATACTTCCTCTAATAGTAAAAAATAAACTCATTTGTTATATTTTATTATGTTTTTTTTTTTGTAAGTCAATAGAGAGTTTAAACTAAAAACCACCTACCAAAGATAATCAATTTATCTTTAATAGGTGGTTTATTTTATTCACCCTTAGCAATGCGATCTAAGAGTTCAATATAGCTTTGTTTGTTTAAGGCTGGTGTAAAGTTTTCTAATACATCTTTAGCGCCTACTGCGTCATCGTATAGTAAGTCTACGATGGTCATAGCCAAGGCTTGTGCAGTTTTAATGTATGCTACATCAGGTACAGAGATTTCGTATTCTGCGCTGTGTAGTACACCACTGATACAGCCAACCCATGGATGGATAACCGGCATCAAGTGAGATACATCCCCCATGTCTGTACTAGCTGTAATATGTGGACCTTGGTATACATTGGCTTCGCCAAAGATAGGATTTGAATTTTCACGTAATAGAGCATTCATACGTTCATCATTACGCATCGGTAAATAGCCTGGTAGGTCATTGATAACACATGTGGCGCCTACTGCATCGCCACCGGCCTTTAAGGCTCTGTTAACACGATGGTTGCCATCTACAATAGCTTCAATATTAGAGGCACGCACGTAACTTTCAACTTGAACATAATCAGGAACACAGTTTACCAAGGTACCGCCATGATTAATGATTGGATGGAATCTGAAATAATCGCTTTCTTTGAAAGTTTCACGAATGGAGTTAACCCCCATAACACCCATCAAAGCTGCATTAAGCGCATTGATGCCTTCATGAGGTGCTTGAGCCGCATGAGCCACCTTACCGTGATATTCAATCAGTTTAGATACGAAACCATTAGAGGTGCTACCAAGCCCCATTTCACCAGCTGGAGTTTTGGCTGTCTCCACATGCATTTGCATAGCCATATCGATATCGTCAAAAGCACCTTCATAGATGAGCTGTTGCTTGCCACCCATATACTTAAGCTTACCTTGCTCACGCAATTTATTGCGGTAATCAATTTCAATCATTTCCTCTGCAGGAACAGCAAATAGTACAACATC
>CAKPSA010000199.1 GCA_934183145.1 uncultured Veillonella sp. | reverse complement strand
GTACTCGCTTTGCGCACACGCATGAGTACACATTTATACTCACTGCCTATTGAGTACTTTCACGATCACCAACGTGGGGATTTACTAAGCCGCCTCACCTCTGACTTAGATGCTATTGCAGAAACCATAGGTGAAGGCGTACCTGGCCTTATATCTGCTATTATCGGCATTATAGGTGCCACGGCTATGATGATTTGGATCAGCCCTATACTAGGCATCTCTATCATCGCTATTATATGTATTGGTATCGTATGTTTAACATGGTTGTCCAAACGAGCTCGTCGTGTGTACCTCAAAAACCAAAGTGCTTTAGGGGCTTTCAACAGTGGTATAGAGGAAATTGTAGTAGGAAAACCGATTATCCAAACCTTTGGCCTTGAAGAAACTACTACAAATCAAGTAAACGTACTAAATGACAATCTATTTAAAAGTATGAGAAGTGCTGCTTTCACTAGTCAACTGGTAGAACCACTCGTTAAGTTTTTAAATCAAATTACCTACTGCCTCGTTGCAATTCAAGGGGGTCTCATGGTGTTACGTGGTTCTATTTCCATCGGTGATATCCAAGCCTTCTTCCTCTATGTAGGTCAAGTGTCGGACCCTCTATCCCGCAGCTCTTATATCCTCACAAAATTCCAAGAAACTGCGGCAGCCTTGGGCCGTATTTACGAAGTCATTGATACACCATCTGAAATCGATACGGGTAAGAAAACACTAGGTAATACATCAACACATCCAGGCACTATCAATTTTGAACATGTTGATTTTGGCTATACGCCGTCCAATGTGTTTATGAAGGATATCAACATCCATATTCCTGGCGGCTCCATGGTGGCTATCGTGGGTCCTACAGGTGCTGGTAAATCCACATTGGTAAACCTTATTATGCGCTTCTATGACATTATAAATGGCCGCATCACCATCGATGGTATCGATATTCGCGATGTGTCTCGTGAAAGCTTACATAATACGGTAGGTATGGTATTACAAGATGCTTGGATTTTTACAGGCACTATCGCCGATAATATTGGCTACGGCAAACCAAATGCTAGTCGCGAAGAGATTGAATATGTTGCCAAACTCGCCATGGCAGATCACTTCATCCGTACCTTGCCAGATGGCTATGATACAGTTCTCAAACGAGGTGGCGATGACCTATCGCAAGGTCAACGGCAATTAATTACTATCGCTCGTGCCTTTTTGGCGGATCCAACCATCCTCATCCTAGATGAAGCCACGGCTAACGTAGATACGCGCACCGAGGTAGAGGTTCAAAAAGCTATGAATACCCTCCTCAAAGGACGTACAAGTATCGTCATCGCCCATCGCTTGTCTACAATCAAAAATGCTGACTTCCTACTCGTAGTAGAAAACGGCACCATTGTGGAACAAGGAACACATCACGAACTAATCGAACGTGGTGGTCACTATAAAGAACTCTATGAAAACTATGCGGCAGGCATGACCGTCTAAGGTAATCTACATAAGGTAACTAACCGACTTGTAGCAAATACTAATGTTCCCAGATTATTCCCGACAAGCAAAGAACCCCTAATAAGTAAAAACTTATTAGGGGTTCTTTTATATTTCTATATTCTATTCACCTTTTGGTACGAACCATAGGCCGTTGTTATTTTTTTCCATGTAGTCTTTAAATTCTTGAGAGTGGTAAGCTGCTACGAGGTCTTTTGCCCATTGTGCATCTTTGTTCTTTTCGTTAACTACGACTTGTAACAACCATTGTGG
>CAKPSA010000198.1 GCA_934183145.1 uncultured Veillonella sp. | reverse complement strand
CTTTGGCTATTATCGAGTTAGTTTAATCAAACTCATACGGTGTTGTAACTTATGTTGCAGCACCGTTTTTTTATTGTTAATTTTATGGTACAATCGATTAGTATAATATCGTAATATGTTAGCAGTTATCGTAAATATTGAATATGTATTGTTAACCGTAAAGGGGTTTACTTTCATAGAAACGAAATTGACTAGAAAGATATGAGGTTATCCATGAATGAAAAAGACATTATGATTGAGGTCAATCATATGAGTCATATCTATACCGATGAAAATGGCAATGATGTACATGCATTAAATGACGTAAACTTATCTATTAAGCGCGGTGAGTTTGTTTGTATCATCGGTACTAATGGTAGTGGTAAAAGTACATTAGCTAAGCATTTTAACGTGCTATTACAACCTAGTGAAGGTTATATCAATGTATGTGGCTATGATACGCGCGATGAAGCGCATATTTGGGATATACGCCAACATGTAGGCATGGTATTCCAAAATCCTGATAACCAAATTGTGGCAGCTGTCGTAGAAGAGGACGTTGCCTTTGGTCCAGAAAATCTAGGTATTCCTAGTGCAGAAATTAGAAAACGTGTCGATGCAGCATTAGAGGCTGTAAATATGACTGAATATAGAGAACATGGTCCTCATTTGTTGTCTGGTGGTCAAAAGCAACGCATTGCCATTGCCGGCGTACTTGCTATGAAACCAGATTGTATCGTCCTTGATGAGCCAACAGCTATGCTCGACCCTAAAGGTCGTCGTGAAGTGCTTGAAACAGTTCATAAACTCAATAAAGAGGAAGGTATTACTATCGTATACATTACACACTTTATGGAGGAAGCTGTTACGGCTGATCGTGTGGTGGTAATGAAAAATGGCGTGAAGTTGCATGATGGTACCCCTCGTGAAATCTTTAGTCATGTGGATACTTTAAAAGGGCTTGGCCTCGATGTACCAGTTGCTTCTGAAATTGCTTTCAAATTGAATGAAAAAGGTTATGAAGTAGGTAAGAGTATCATCAACAATGAAGAATTAGCAGAAGGTCTAAAACATTCTAAATTGGCTGATCAATTACTAAGTGAACATAACGTAGGTGCTAATACGATGAGTTCTCCTATCAATGAAAATTCAGATGTAGTAAGAGGGGAGGGCATACACTAATGGCGATTGTATTAGATAATATTACCTATACCTATGGTGTAGGCACTCCATTTGAAAAAACGGCACTTCATGGTGTATCTCTTACTGTTGAAAACGGTGAGTTTTTAGGCATCATTGGTCACACAGGGTCTGGTAAATCTACCTTTGTTCAACATTTGAATGGCTTATTACATCCTACTACAGGAACCGTTACCGTTAATGGTGTAGATATTAGCGCTTCTACAGAGGAAGCTAAGAAGATGCGTCATAAGGTAGGCATGGTATTCCAATACCCAGAACATCAATTGTTCGAAGAAACCATTGCTGAAGATATTGCATTTGGTCCTAAAAACTTAGGCCTTAGCGCAGATGAAGTGGATGAACGCGTACGAGAGGCGATGAAATTTGTAGGCCTTGACTACGACACGTATGCAGAGCGTTCTCCATTCCACCTATCTGGTGGTCAAATGCGTCGCGTTGCCATTGCCGGTGTAGTAGCAATGAATCCGGACTTCCTAGTTCTTGATGAGCCATCTGCAGGCCTTGACCCATTTGGTCGTGAAGAAATCTTTGAAGAAATTATTCGTCTTCATAAAGAAAAGGGTATTACAGTAATCCT
>CAKPSA010000197.1 GCA_934183145.1 uncultured Veillonella sp. | reverse complement strand
CCATCAGACAAGTCTATGCCTGTCGCCTTCAATCCTTCACGAGCTAAACCTAGTGCATAATCACATACACCACAGCCAATATCAAGGGTACGACCGCCTTTAGGGGGCAAAAGATTTTCATCCTTCAAGAAGGATAAAAACTCTGTAACCTGAGCCTTACGATCATCTCGATTATGCATTTCTACAAAGTAATTAGACCGATTATTCCACGCATCTTGCTCATCTCGCCAAACTTCGTTGACAGTGAGCTCTTGTATTGTATTTGTCATTCTATCTCCTCTGTATCACTACATCAAAACTATGCATTGATACAATTTAGTACTATATTAATCTTAATTAGATAATGTATATGTTATTCATCACGTCCTAAATGCCTAGTGTTCCAGCTAGGATGTTCAGATTTTCATAAGGACATTCTTATTGTACATCATTCTCAAAATAAAATGTGTTACCCAAATCACATTCACTTATTATTTCCATACTATTATATATAACATTCTATCTTGAATCCCTATCTACAACACAGCGCCTATATAGTTCTAAATAGAAAAACCTCCACTCATTCGAGTGGAGGTTTCGCTATTACGTCACGTATGGATTTTCTATACATAATTCTATAGTTGTGATATACAATTATTTATCTTCTTTTTTCTCTACTGAACTAGATACATCATTTGTTTTAGATGCCTCAGCTGTAGGTGCATCAGCTTTAGGTGCCTCTGCATCAGTTTTCTCTTCAGTCTTTACACTCTCATCATTAGAAGCAGCTTCACGCTCTTGTTTAAGGCGTTCTTCTCTCTTAGCTTGTGCTTCTTGTTCACGTTTTTCAAAGGATTCTCTAATCTTATCTGTTGTATCCTTCAACTTATCTGTGCCCTTCATAGCAAGATCTTTAATCGCTTCTGGGTCAGCACCACTAAACTCAGCCAAAGCCTCTTCATTATTTGGATCAAAGAATGGAGCCTGTTTAAAGCCCAATAAGGATGCCACAAATACCATTGGGATTTGGGCAATCTCACTATTATATTCTTTTACTTGGAAGTTATAGATTTCACGTTTATTAGAAATGAACGTTTCATTTTCACTAATCGCTTCTAAGAATTTACCGTATTGAGTATTTGCTTTTAACTCTGGGAATTGATTCGCTAAAGCTGTAATATTTTGAACGGCTTTTGCTGTTTCACGAGCCATATCTACAAAGTTATCGGATACTTTCAATTGGATTAGTTTTTCATAATCATCATACTCATTTACAATACTAGTAAACTGATTAACAATAGCTACCTTTTTCTCATATGCCACAATAATATTGGCACGTGCCTCTTTAATCTCTACAGTCAATTTTTGCAATAAATTATATTGCTTAATAAAGAAGAATATCAAGAATAAAATTATTAAAAATACAAGTGTTGAAAACATAGAACCCTCTCCATTTCGATTACAAATAACCATGCAATTTTGAGAATATTATACATATGAAAGATATAACCAATATGAAGTTTCATTCATGAAGCGATATAAATCTATCAGTCACCAATCATAACTCGACTTTAATATCGGTTTGAAATACACCATCAATGCGATTCTCTTCCTCTAAATACAAACAACTCTTCAAAGTTAACTATACACCGTATTTCATACATTACTTATATTTATTATAATAGAGAAAAGGAGGCCTTGAAAGTATGGGAATCTATATGATAATACTAATGTTTATATTGATAGCTATTGCTGTAGTTTTTGCTACTTATAACCTATCTATAATTAGATCCATGCCTCCAGAAGACCGTTATAAACTTCTTTATTTTACAGATGATCAAGTCTCTAT
>CAKPSA010000196.1 GCA_934183145.1 uncultured Veillonella sp. | reverse complement strand
TCTGTAATGGATGGATTAAAATGATCTGCATGAACATGGCTTACAAAGAACCAAAGCTCACGACCACGCTTTGCTAATTGCCAAACAATATTGTTAGGATCTTTATAATAATCAAACACATAGCAACGCTTACCGTCGTCTACAAGAAAGCCGCTATGCGCTAAAAAAGTAACATTCAACATTATTATCAATACCTCTCATTTATTGAGAATTTATATCATTCGTATTGTTTATTATACCATATTTTTCTTAATACATGGCAGAAAAACACAGATACTTTAAGATATATTACCATATTTGCTATTCATCATGGATACTGTACAAATGATTAAGATATTCCTATAATAATCTTATAATAACCTTGTTCTAATGACTTAATATACATAGACAGCATTTTAACTTTCACAAAAGAGAAAGGAATATAGATATGAATGAGCAACAGTTTCAATTACCTCCTGATTGGAACGTTCCCGAAGCAGATTTCTCTAGCTATGCACGTGCTATGGCAGAACCGGAACCCTATAAATTACACGAAGATGCAAGAAAAAAAGAGACCACTCCTACAGGCACTCTACATGCTTTTACATTAGAAGATTGTTTAACCTATCCAAAGGTAAGCCACGACTATTGGCTATATGTACCGGCACAATATGAAGGAAGTACCCCTGCAAACCTTATAGTGTTCTTAGATGGCCTATTATACGAAGAGCAATGCCATGTATCAACGGTACTAGATAATTTAATTGATACAGGCGATCTACCTCCTACTATCGCAGTTTTTATCGCCCCAGGCCCTAACGGTCCAGGTTTGCCAATCTATGGCGGTAACGACAATCGCAGCATAGAATACGATAGTGCCAATGAGGCATATGGTACATTTTTAGAAACAGAATTGCTACCTATTATAGAAGAGGAATATGTTATTTCAAAAGATCCTACACACAGAGCCATTTGTGGATATAGCTCTGGCGGTTTAGCAGCTTTTGGCACAGCTTGGTTTAAACCACACCTCTTCAATAAACTACTATTAAATAGTGCAAGCTTTACTAATATTCGCGGTGGTCATGAATTCCTAACTAAAGTAAGAACCGAGGACAAACGACCACTTAAAATTTGGCTAGGTACAGGAAAAAAAGATTTAAATGTTATCTTTGGTAACTGGAAAATTGCCAATGAATACATGGCTTCATCGTTAGCCTATAAAGGATATGAGCACCAACTTCATATTAGTGAAGGTGGTCATACACTTCACTATCTATCCTCTGTCTTACCTGATGCATTACGTTGGCTATTTTCTAATCATAAACCTTAAAACAACCACAAAGGGCTATCCCTCATCATTATCATGAGGGATAGCCCTTTCTTAGAATTTATAATAAATTCAATTTAAATACGACCTGAAGATTTCATATAATCAATATATTGATTACCCCAAGTTTCAAGGGATGCGAGAACAGATTTAAAGCCTGCCCCTACCTCAGTAAGGCTGTATTCAACCTTTGGTGGAATGGTGCCATATACCTCACGGTGTACGAGGCCATCATCCTCAAGCTGGCGCAATGCTCTTGTAAGCGTAGCTTGTGTAATAGGATGTAAGCGGCGTTCTAGTTCACGAAATCGCACAGGACCTTCTGCCAATTCGTGCATGATCAATAATGACCATTTGCCGGCTAATAACTTTTGACTCGTTGCAAAGGGACAGCGCCCTACCAATTCGTGAACATTTACGAGTTGCTCTGCCATGGTAATTCTCCTTTTCTATTTCTATAACGTTGTTCAAATCATATCACAAATTTTTAGTATTGCAAGCATTTTATAGTATCTTTTTTTAGGGTACAAA
>CAKPSA010000195.1 GCA_934183145.1 uncultured Veillonella sp. | reverse complement strand
GCTAGCGCATTACTTACCTATTTAGGCTGTATTGAAAATGGTGTAACTACTATTTTTGACCACCATGCAAGCTATGGTGAAACTGCTAATAGCCTATCTATTATTGCTGATGTAGCTAAACAGTTTGGTGTTCGTTCTTGTTTATGCTATGAAGTCTCTGATCGTAACGGTGTTGACCAAATGAAAGCTGCTGTTGCAGAAAATGTACGTTTTGGTAAAGAGGCGAAAAAGGATCCATCTAGACTCGCGGCTATGATGGGTTTGCATGCATCCTTTACTCTAAGTCCTGAGACTTTAGATTATGTGAAAGCTCATAATGAAGATAAATTAGGTTATCATGTTCATGTTGCTGAAGGGCCAGAAGATGTGGCAGATAGTAAAGAAAAATATGGCATGACACCTGTCAGAAGACTTGTAGAATCTGGTATTTTAGGACCAAAGAGTATTGCAGGTCACTGTGTACACGTAACTGACCAAGATGTGGAATTATTAAAAGAATCGCAAGCTAAGGTTGTACATAACCCAGAAAGCAACATGGGGAATGCAGTAGGTACAACAGATATCTTGAAACTATTAGGTGCAGGTATCACAGTTGGTCTAGGTACAGATGGTTATACAAATGACATGCTCGAATCCTACAAAGTTGCAAATTGTCTTGTAAAACATGAGCAACATAAACCATATGTAGGCTGGGGCGAAGTTCCTCATATGCTATTTGAAAACAACCGTAAAATGGCGAATGAATTCTTTGACACTACAGTAGGCATCCTTAAAAAAGGTGCTGCCGCTGACGTAATCGTTCTTGATTACGCAGCACCAACACCACTTGATGAAAATAACATCAATGGTCACTTATTATTCGGTGCTAATGGTATGTATGTGGTAACAACTATTAGTGATGGTGTACCACGTATGATTGATCGTAAATTACAAGGCATCGACAAAGCTGAAGTAATGAACGAAGTTTTAGCAACATCTAAAGGTTTATGGAAACGACTAAACCCATAACGCAAACGCTTTAAAGGAGTGTGACATTATGAGTGACATTATGTATCCGGTAAGTTTCGGAAAATTGATGAACCACATTATGACTGAGTACAAGATGTACAATCGTATTTACAATGTAAATAAAATTCATCGTACTAATCATAATCAACGCTTAGAAATCTTTGGTAAATCCATTGAAAATCCTGTAGGTCCAGCGGCTGGTCCTAATACACAGTTAGCGCAAAATATTGTAGCATCTTACGTAGCAGGTGCTCGTTGCATCGAATTGAAAACTGTACAAATTATGTACGGTGAAGAACTAGGTATTCCTAGACCATGTATCTACTCTGTAGACGAAGCGTACAACGTAGAGTGGTCTTCTGAATATAGCTGTGATGAAGCTGCTGATGAATATATCAAAGCATGGTTTGCATTAAAATTAATTTCTAAAGAATTAGGTTTAGGCGATCCAGATGGCTTCTTATTCATTATGAGTGTTGGTTACAACTTAGCAGGCATCAAGAGCCCAATGGTTGATAAATTTATCAACACAATGCGCAGTGCATCCCAATCTCCTATGTGGGACACTTGCAAACAATGGTGCTTAGACCATGTAGATGAGTTTGAACATATTGATACTGATTATATTGATTCTATTAGCGATGAACTTTGCCAAGCAATCACATTGTCTACAATGCACGGTTGTCCAGCTGAAGAAATCGAATCCATTTGTTCTTACCTTATCAGTGAAAAAGGCCTTCATTTATACTTGAAATGTAATCCTACATTGTTAGGTCCAAAACGCATTAGAGAGTTATTAGATAATGCAGGCTTTGAATATATTGACTTTGAAGA
>CAKPSA010000194.1 GCA_934183145.1 uncultured Veillonella sp. | reverse complement strand
CATCGTAATAAAACACGTCGTACGATGGATGAAATCGTGAAGGTTGTTGAATAGAATAATTATTATTGATTCTTTCATGCAAAACCTAATATTAGAATATATAATTATGATGTAATGGCATATTAACTATTACAAAAAGTATTTACTCTTGTTTAAGAAAGAGTAATTTTACATGAAAGGAATTATAATTATGGCATTAGAAGATAAATTAAACCAAGCTAAAGGCGCTGTAAAAGAAAATGCAGGTAAATTGACAGGTGATAAACAATTACAAGCAGAAGGTGCCGTTGAGAATACAGTAGCAAAAGTAAAAGACGCTGCTACTAATGTTGCTGATGACGTTAAAAAGGCTGCGGATGATGTTAAAGATGCAGTAGATGGTGCGATTAGCGGCCTTAAAAATGCATTGGGCAATGATGACAAATAAAATTAAATAAAAGCTATTATATAGCAATGAAAAAAACCAGTAAATCATTGGATTTACTGGTTTTTGTTATTATAAATTTAATTATACATTGAAGCGGAAGTGTGTTACATCGCCGTCTTTCATAACGTAGTCTTTACCTTCAAGGCGTACAAGGCCTTTTTCTTTAGCCGCATTTTGGCTGCCGCAAGCTTGTAAGTCATCGAAGGATACGATCTCAGCACGGATGAAGCCTTTTTCGATATCGGAGTGGATTTTACCAGCTGCTTGAGGAGCTTTTGTGCCATTTACAATTGTCCAAGCACGAGCTTCCATTTCACCAGCTGTGAAGTAGTTGATAAGACCCAAGAGTGCATAACTTGCTTTGATAAGTTTTGTTAAGCCAGATTCTTCAAGGCCAAGATCTTCAAGGAATGCAGCGGATTCTTCTTCGGATAACTCTGCAATTTCGGACTCGATACGAGCGGACACAACAACGATGCCAGCGCCTTCGTTTTTCGCATATTCCTCAACGCGTTTTACATATTCGTTGGAAGAGTAATCAGATACTTCATCTTCAGAAATGTTAGCTACATAAAGAGATGGTTTTGCTGTAAGCAATGTTAACTCTTTGATCATTTCTAATTCTTCTTCTTCAAGACCTTGTGCACGAACTGGTTTTGCTTCACCTAAACCTTCGATGATGCGTTCTAGCAATGGTAATTCAGCACGCGCATCTTTGTCGCCGGATTTAGCGATTTTTTCAATACGTTGTTTACGTTTTTCAACAGACTCAAGGTCAGCGAGGCAAAGCTCAGTGTTGATGATTTCAATGTCACGGATTGGGTCGATAGAGCCAGAAACGTGAGTAATGTTAGGGTCATCGAAGCAACGAATAACTTGAGCAATAGCATCTACTTGGCGGATATGGCTAAGGAATTTATTGCCTAAACCTTCGCCTTTAGATGCACCTTCTACAAGACCAGCAATATCTACGAAGCGCATAGCTGCAGGAAGGATACGTTTGGAACCAAACATTTCAGCCAATACAGCTAAACGATTATCTGGAACATCAACTACACCTACGTTTGGCTCAATTGTACAGAATGGATAGTTGGCAGCTTCAGCGCCAGCTTTTGTAATAGCGTTGAATAATGTACTTTTACCAACATTTGGAAGGCCTACGATGCCTACTTCTAAATTTGTGCTCATGGTACCACCTTTTATTAAAACATTGATTTCGTTCTTTCTGAAAGTTTCCATAGAAACTCTATCAAATAAATATTATATCATATAGCCGATATAAATTTGTACTAAAAAAGTGACACTATTAGCCATATAGGTGACTAATAGTGTCACTAAACAAAAATCCCACACTGATGTGTGGGATTTTATTATTGTCTTTAGACTGGTTCGCGACGTAGTCGCGAATCATAAAACCACCCGCTATGCGGGTGCGGCAACGA
>CAKPSA010000193.1 GCA_934183145.1 uncultured Veillonella sp. | reverse complement strand
TAACCCTTCCCCATTCAAATCGACGGATTTAAACCTCGATATGAATCCTGGGAAAGTGCCTGATGTAACAAAATAAACTCAATAAAGAAATCAAGAATAAATAAAAGCACCTTATATACCTACAAAAGTCATCACAAATGACTCTTTTCATAGGATATAAGGTGCTTTTATCATTATTCTATTATAGATTTAATTACTAGTTTTCCCATACGTCTCTGCAATGACAAGTTACTTCTACTTGCGATACGCTTCTAATTTATATGCATATTCACTTAAAAGATCCTTTGAATAGATTTTTTCATTTTTTGAATCTCTAACTTCTTTCCAAATAATAGATGCTACTTTTAATTTATTCGAATAATTGCCACTACATTCGTCTGCACAAAAATCCTTAAAAAATTGATTCCATTGACAAACCGAATTGTCATACTTTGCATAATCTGATTCACCATAATATACTTTCAGCAAATCTCCAATGGTAAAGCTTATATTTTTTTCACTTTTTACTTTTCTCCAAGCAGTAGCCATATCAGCATTAAATTTAAATCGTGAAACACCTATTAAATCAGAAAAATATTCTCTAAACTTCGTATTAAAAGAAAAATTACATTCAAGTAATGGTGTATCTAAAGTAATATTTTCCACTTGTTTTTTTCTATTTTTTATTGATGATTTTTTAATTAAATTACCTTTAAAGTACTGCTCAATAATATGATTGAGTTCTTGTTTTATTCCCCTATATTCTAATCCTAATGATTTACATATTTGTGAAAGTTCATCACGATACCAATAATATTTTTTAAATTCATCAAACGATGTAATTTCATCAAACTTAGGTCTACACTCTTTCAATATTCTGTCTCCTCAAGTTTAAATAATACTATTTTGTAAATTGTAACATAAAATTGAATAGTACCCAAAATCACACCATTGAAGCATTCGTTAAATATTTTCCTATTAAGTTGTCTATAATCTAATTATCTATAATATAGCTCTACTTAATCCTCTTTATGCTCCATAGATTTTGGTAATGTCAAAATCAAGAGCGCCGCAAGGAACATGCAAGCACCCATTACATAGTAGCCGTAAGCAAAGCTACCTGTGTGACCATTGATGAAACCAAGCATATAAGGACCTACCCAGCCCCCCATGTTACCAGAGGAGTTAATAAGTCCCATCGCACCCGCCGCTGCAGCACCGGACAAGAATGTAGTTGGCATAGTCCACCATACACCCATACCACCGTAAACACCTACAGCAGTTAAGCAGATAAAGAATAAGCTAATTTCTGGAGAAGGACTATGTGGCGTTGCTAAGAAACCAATAGTACCAATGAACAATGTTGTGGCAACATGCCAACGTTTTTCATTGCGCTTTTCAGAGGAGTAACCACAATATACTTGTACAAGTAATGCAGCAGACATTGGAATCGCAATAGACCATGCTACAACACTTGGTGGCCAGCCAGATAAGCTTTTAAGAACTTGAGGCATCCAGAAGCTAAAGCCCCAGAAGCCAATAACCCATAAGAAGTAAATTAACGCTAAACGTAATACTTTTGGATCTTTTAAAGCTTGCCATGTCGTATATTTCTTTACAGCTTGCTTTTGTTGCTCTTCTTTTTCAAGTTCAGCCTTGATATACGCTTTTTCTGCATCAGTTACCCAAGATGCATGATCTGGACGTTCTTTCATCCAGAATGCGAAAATGAAAGCAAAGATTACAGCAGGAATGGCTTCAACGATAAAGAGTGTACGCCAACCATGTAAACCAAAGAAGGTTGTATCTAGCAAGATACCTGCCAATGGACCACCAATGATGTTAGAAAACAATAAAGATGTTAGCATCAAGGAAATCGCTTTCGCACGTTCCTTTGGCAAGAACCAATTTGGAATTAGTAATGA
>CAKPSA010000192.1 GCA_934183145.1 uncultured Veillonella sp. | reverse complement strand
AAAGATAAGGCTGGCAGCTCGTATCTATACTTATTATGTAAGGATAATATGATTGTCTTTGATAATAATATGAATTGTATTCTATTCTTCTCCAAACAAAACCAAGAGTCCAAAGCTTTATTAGATCATGTAAAGAAATATTATCATTTTGATGCAAGTAAAACGAAGTATAAGATTGAAGACTTAGATGAATTTGATAAGTCTATATATCTATCGTTACAAAGTCAAAATTAATCCTTAATTATATGTATTTAACTATACTTATAAAAGGATGTAAGCCATAGGCGTAGTGTCTTTATATTAATAATGTGAAATCATAACGGTTCTATTGACAATTCTATAGAACCGTTATATTATAGTTTCATACTTTAGCTAGATAAAGCGATAAAATAGAAAAGTATCGATATAGGTAAATTTTTTCTCATAGTAAATAGAAGGTTCATATAACGCTTTTAAAACTAGTTATATGATGTTTTCACAGACATGAGAAATGAAATGATAGAAAGGATGTTTACGATGGTACAGCAGCAATTACCTACGGGGTTCCGTGATGATATAGGGGCCGTAGCGGAGCGCAAGGATGATGTGAGCCAATATGTGCTCGGTCTATGTCGTAGCCGCCAATACACAAAGATCTCTACACCTCTTGTGGAGTACAAGGATGTATTTAATGGCTATGCAATGGGGCGCGGTCAGCATATGTACGAGTTCATGGATAGTTCTGATGAGTCCGTCGTAATTCGTCCTGATTTGACCATGCCAATTGGTCGTTTCTTGGCGACTACTAATATTGAATTGCCTCGCACGTTCTATTACTTGGGCGATGTATTCATGAAAAATAAAAAGCACCGTGGCGATGTGAACCAAGTAACACAAGGTGGCATTGAAATGGTAGGCTATGAAGGCATTGAAGCCGAGCAAGAGTGCTTTGCCATCATTAAAGAGGTAAACGAAACTCAGCTCGGTAATAATTTGTTATTAGAAATTGGGGATGCTCGTTTTTCTCGCGCTATTACTGATGCCCTTGGCCTTAGTGATGAAGAAAAATCTGAGCTCCTCGATGCTTTGTTTACTAAATACTTGCCACGCTATAACGAGTTGATTTCTGACTTTAAAAATAGTGCGTTATATCCGTTCTTAACTGTATGGCCTCGATTGTTTGGTACGGTCCGAGATATTAAGGATGAGCTTAATCAAATCATCTTGCCTGCAGCAGCACAACGCATTTTAGATAATCTCGTAGATATGGCGAACCAAGTGGCTCAAACAGGTCAGCAGGTTCGCATCGACGTCTCTACTGAGCCGCTTCAATCCTATTACACAGGCCTTACCTTTAGAGGCTATGTGGACGGTGTGTCCCAATACATCGTTAGCGGCGGTCGTTATGACGGCTTGCTATCTAGCTTTGATGGTACGCCGATGCCTGCGGTTGGTATGGCTTTCAACATCGACGTGTTGACCGATGTGACCTTGAATGGTGAAAGCAACAATCAAGATAATGGTAAATTGCGTATCGCTCTTACAAAGGGCCGCGTAGAGAAAGATTTCATTCCTCTCTTGGAGTCTTGTGGCGTAGACTGTGAGCCATTACGGAACAAGGCGCGTAAGCTTATCATTCCATTGGGTGATACTATAGAGGTTATCCTCGCTAAAGGCCCTGATGTAACAACATATTTGAAGAATGGCGTTGTAGATCTTGGCATCGTTGGTAGTGATGTACTAGATGAACAAGACGATACAAGCTATGAAATGCTAGATTTACAAACTGGTAAATGCCAATTTATCTTAGCCTCTCTTGCAGGCTATGATCCTAAAGAAGGTCGACGCCAACGTATCGGTACAAAGTACCCAACCATTACGAAACAGTACTTCGGAGCTCAAGATGTGGAAATCATCAAAATTGAAGGCTCCGT
>CAKPSA010000191.1 GCA_934183145.1 uncultured Veillonella sp. | reverse complement strand
TGGAGACTATAAAAGTAAATACAAAAGAGGTTCCTAATAGTCACATCGGTGACCAATAGGAACCTCTTTACGGTTATAAACTATATACAATTTGTATAATAAATTTACGTTGATATAATCACTCAGGTTTAACCCAACGAACGATAGATTTAATAGGTTCAAAGCTCTTACGATGTAGTGGTGTTACACCTTGTTGTTCAACAGCTTCTTTATGTAACTCCGTATAATAGCCTTTATGAATGCCGAATCCATAACCAGGGTATTCATCATCAAGGCTCTTCATATATCGATCTCGTGTAACCTTTGCAATGATTGATGCAGCAGCAATATTGGCGCTTTTACTATCGCCCTTAATAATAGACTCCACGGGAATCGTCAGATCAGGTAATTTCATAGCATCAGCTACTACAGCTTCAGCTGGTACGCTGAGCGTACGAATAGCCTCATACATCGCTTGTCGCGTTGCTTCATATATGTTTAGCTCATCGATTTTTTCTGGGCCGTAAGAAATGCAGCTTACGGCTACAGCTTCGTCCATGATGATATCGTAGAGAGCTTCACGTTTTTCTTCTGTTAGCTTTTTAGAGTCATTAAGACCAGGAATTAAAGTCATAGGCGGCAAGATAACAGCAGCTACCGTTACAGGCCCCGCAATAGGACCACGGCCTACCTCATCGACGCCAGCAACATGATAGATACCTTGATCATAGAACATGCCTTCATAGTCATACATGCCCATAAGACGTTGTTGCTCTTTTAACTCTTTTTCCTGACGTTTAATGTAAGAAATAGCTAATTTTTGAACGGAACTACGAGTATCCTCTTGAGCCAATGGCAAAATTTCTAAGGCTTGTTCAGTTTCAAAGAGAGCCTTAATGTCTGCAACCTTTAATTTAGAAAAAACATCCTTATCCATTTTGTATTTCCTCACCATCTTCAGGATAGTATGGTTCTTCATCTACTTGGTCTAGTGTAATTGTTCCAAGTTTAGTGTTGCGATAGTCTTGCAAGATGATGCGGCGAGCTTTATCAAAATCTACTACGCCACCACTGACGAGACAACCACGACGACGGCCAATACTTTCAAGAATCGTATCTACATCCGCCATCTCTTCTTCTTTCAATTTATATCGCTCCACTAAAATATTAGGTGTATTCGTCAATAAGTGATTAATTAATTGTTTAATGACATGCTCTAAATCATACACATCATCAGAAACGGCACCCGTCATAGCAAGGCGAGCCGCAGCACGTTGATCTTCTAATTTAGGCCATAATACACCTGGTGTATCTAGCAATTCAAGATTTTTACCGATTTTGACCCATTGTTGACCACGGGTATGACCAGCCTTGTTAGCTGTACGTGTTGCTGCAGAACCAGCTAAGGAGTTAATCAACGTAGATTTACCCACATTAGGAATACCTAAAATAATAGTACGCACAGAACGGCTACGAATGCCTTTTGCAACCCAACGATCAATGATAGGCTTACTCAAACGCTCTACAGTAGATATTAACTTCTTATTACCCTTACCAGACTTAGAATCGATAGCCAACACAGTAATACCTTGTTTAGTAAAGAATTCAGTCCATTCTTTTGTGGCTTTAGGATCTGCTAAATCAACTTTATTTAACAGTACAATATGAGGTTTCTGACCAACGAGTTCAGTGATTACAGGGTTTGCACTAGAACGAGGAATACGTGCATCTAATAATTCAATAACTACGTCTACCTTTTTGATATACTCCGTAATCATACGTGTGGCTTTTGCCATATGTCCAGGGAACCAATGTACGATAGGTGAATCTGCCATAATATCTCCTTTCTATGTATCTTTTATATATCTCTATTATCTATATATTTTATATCTAAATTTTAGCAAAAATAAAAGGCTGCCAACGGCAGCCTTTTATGAACATTAGCGTTTTTCGCGAATACGAG
>CAKPSA010000190.1 GCA_934183145.1 uncultured Veillonella sp. | reverse complement strand
ATATAGGCGATGATGAACTTAACCTTTTGCTTTCGCATTCTATCATCGTCAGCAATTTTAAGTCGATTTGCAAGGAACCGTTTATCCCGAATTTGTAATAACAGATGTTTAATGCGCTCTTGGCTTTCATTAGCAGTACATTCGTCACAATCAGATGTGAGTGTAGCTTGCTGCATGAAAATACGACGGTGCAATTTGCGCATTTGAATCTTAATATTATTATGTACAAATGCACTTTGCCACTGTTTCCGAGAATCAAAGTACATATACAGATATCTAGGAATATTCATAACCAAGAAGGAAATGATAAAAATCCCTAAAGAAATCAAGAAATATGTAGAGAATGAGAACTCTAACGTTTCTGTAGGCAAGTAGTGATGCAAGATAATAAAGGTTATCCATACACCAATTGGCAACAAGAGAACTGCCGCAATATCAATAGAGCGAAGCCAGCTAGTACGGGTTGGTACATCTGGTACAGTAAATGTGTCTACTGGATCGTGAAACGCATAGTAATCTAATTGTAAAACGGATTGACTAGTACGAGGGTTCCCCAACAACACAGGGCCATTACTGCCGATATGTCGCTCTGGTAAAGGTATGAATTTCTTTACTTGCGTATTTGGTAATAAATCAAACTGGATAATCCCCTTTTTCTCAAAACGCATAGTAGACCCCTTCTCACCTAGCGCAATAGGATTAAAGAATATACCAAAGAGACTGAGGCACCAGTTACCTAGTAAGTGTAGGATAGAGTTTAAAATAAACCCACCTGTATCTATATTATTTGTATCGAGACGAATCGCAAAGGATGATGAATAATCATCAAACCATAAATCCTCTAAGGTGAATTCCACATTGATCACATTCCCCCATTTAGTAATAATGGATAGGAATATTTGGTTGTTTGGTTCAAATTCAAAGGTTACAGCGTAAAAGAACCAATGATTACGAAGAGCAGCCCGCAACATACGATTGACTGTATCCTCTTCTATATATAGTAAACGATGATCAAACAAATCTTGTTCTACAGGTGCTTTTTCTACAGTAGGCACCTTATTCACCGCCGTATCACGATCAGATAATGCTTCATCCACCAAAGCTCGTAATTTGGTGAAGATCTTAGTCATAACCCCTCCAAGGGCAACAAAAAAAGCTTTTGACATACAAATTATACCATATATTGCATGATTTATCGATAATAGACTACTACCTATACTATTAAATATAGGTATACATAAAGCCCCTTTTTACATAGCAAAAGGGGCTTTATTACTGTAGTTTAATATTTAATCTATTATAAACTTAATAATTATAATAAATAATTTAGCTGATATTTATTTTTATTGAATACTTGCCATAGACAGATAGCAATATTCGTAGAAATGACCACGAAGCGCAATCAATTCTTCATATGTCCCATCTTCTATAATTTGACCTTTATCCATAAATAAGATACGGTCCATTTGCTCTAATCCTTCTAACTGATGTGTAATGTATAAGCATGTTTTATCCTTTACATATTCCATCAAATCACGATGTAAAGCCTTTCTCGTTACTTGATCTAAACCTTCTAATGGTTCATCTAATAAAACGATTTGCGGATTTCGCAAGAATAATCGAGCTAATGCAACCCTTTGTCGTTCACCACCACTTAAGCCATGACCACCACTACCAACAATCGTATTAAGACCTGCTGGCAATCTATCCACAACAGAGCACAAGGAAGCACGATCGATAGCACGCTCTAAATCAGCGGCTGAAGCATCGGGCCTAGCTAGTCGAATATTATCCTCAAAGGACGCATGGAAGATATACGTATCTTGTGTAATAGTTCCTAACGCATTACGCCATGTATCGATAGAAATATCCTTTAATTCTACGTCACCTACATGAATGGAACCACCATAATCATATAAACGCTCAAGGATATTAAATAATGTAGTCTTACCAGAGCCACTAGCACCAACGATGGCAACTGATTGACCTTTTTTAATTTCTAATCT
>CAKPSA010000189.1 GCA_934183145.1 uncultured Veillonella sp. | reverse complement strand
TTTAATAATACAAAGGTTATTCCTGCGAGATTATATGGCCAACGTCAGGGCTCTGGTGGCAAGGTTGAGGTATTGCTTCTTACACCATGTGGTGAAAACCGCTGGGAATGCCTTGTTAAACCTGGTAAAAAATGTCCTATTGGTCAGGTTATCGAATTTGATGACCGGTTAAGTGGGACCGTTATAGATAAAACTGAGTTTGGAGGTCGTATCATTGAATTCTCTTGCGAAGGTGTATTTGATGATGTGATACAAGAAATTGGTGAAATGCCATTACCTCCATATATTCATGAGAAGTTAGAAGATAAAGATCGCTATCAGACCGTTTATGCTAAGGAAAAAGGTTCAGCCGCAGCTCCAACAGCAGGGCTTCACTTTACACCTGAACTATTAGAAAAGATAAAAGCGAAAGGTGTAGAGCTAGAATTTGTTACATTGCATGTTGGCCTTGGAACATTTAGACCTGTATCAGCGGAGACAATTGAGGACCATGAAATGCATAGTGAGTTTTTCGTCGTTTCTCAAGATACGGCAGATCGTATTAATGGGGCTAAACGAAACGGACGCCGTATTATTGCGGTAGGTACTACTTCTGTGCGTACTCTTGAGTCAGCTACTAATGATGACGGTGTCTTACAAGGCATTAGTGGATGGACACAAATCTTTATCTATCCTGGCTACAAATTTAAGATGATTGATGCGTTGGTAACGAATTTCCACTTGCCTCAATCTACATTATTAATGTTGATTAGTGCACTAGCTGGTCGTGAACACTGTTTGGCGGCCTACGAAGAAGCTGTACGTGAACGTTATCGTTTCTTTAGCTTCGGCGATGCTATGTTTATACGTTAGGAGGGCCTATGCCGAGTATTACTTATGAATTACAAAAGACATGTCCTCATACAGGGGCTCGTGCCGGTTTATTGCATACGCCACATGGCACCTTCCAAACACCGATGTTTATGCCTGTAGGTACACAAGCGACTGTTAAAACTATGACACCTGAAGAATTAAAGGCAATGGGTTCTCAAGTCATCTTGAGCAATACATACCATTTATTCCTTCGTCCTGGCCCTGAGCTAGTAGAAGAAGCGGGTGGATTGCATAAGTTTATGAATTGGGATCAAGCTATTTTAACTGATAGCGGTGGGTTCCAAGTATTTAGCTTAGGAGATATGCGTAAGATTACTGAGGAGGGTGTAACCTTTAGATCTCATATAGATGGGTCGAAACAGTTTTTATCTCCAGAGGTGGCCACAAAGGTACAAGAGCAATTAGGTTCTGATATTGCCATGGCCTTTGATGAATGTATTCCGTATCCTGCGGACCATGATTATGCGAAGCGCTCAACAGCTCGTACCACACGTTGGGCTCATCGTTGCCAAAAGGCTCGTAAAGCGCATGACCGTCAAGGAATGTTTGGCATTGTCCAAGGTGGCATGTACAAAGACTTGCGCAAACAAAGTGCAGAAGAACTCGTAGCTATGGACTTTGAAGGCTATAGTATCGGTGGTTTATCCGTTGGAGAACCTCATGATTTGATGAATGAAATCTTAGAATATACTACGCCATTATTGCCAACTAACAAGGCTCGTTATTTGATGGGCGTTGGTACAGCGGATTGTCTTGTAGAAGGCGTAGCACGTGGTATTGATATGTTCGACTGCGTGTATCCTACACGGGTTGCTCGAAATGGTATGGCTATGACTTGGAATGGTCGCCTTAATATTCGAAATGCGCAGTTTGCTCATGATTGGGGTCCTTTAGAAGAAGGCTGCCAATGTTATACATGTAAAAATTATTCTCGCGCTTATATTCGTCATTTGTATAAGGCTGAAGAAATTTTGGCGTTGCGTCTCGTAACGTATCATAATCTTTATTTCTTACTTGAGTTTATGCGTCAAATGCGACAAGCTATCTTGGAAGATCGCTTCCCTCAATTTAGAATGCAATTTTGGGATAGCTTTAAAAAATAGTAATTAAGTCTAGTCAAATCTATATTAGGTGGCTATAC
>CAKPSA010000188.1 GCA_934183145.1 uncultured Veillonella sp. | reverse complement strand
ACCAGTTTTATCCGCAGAGTAGCAAGTACGTGGATAGGATTGACCACCGAAGTTACGTTGCGCAATTTTGTTTTCTTCTGTACGGGAGAATGGAGCACCCATGTGGTCCATTTCAAGTACGCCTTCTGGACAACGAGAGCAGAAGAATTCGATCGCATCTTGGTCGCCAAGATAGTCAGAACCTTTTACTGTATCGAAAGTATGTGTTTCGATTGTGTCTTCAGCTGCTACGTTATTCAAACAAGCATTTACACCGCCTTGCGCCATTGCTGTTGCAGAGCGAGTTGGGAAAATTTTAGTAATAAGTGCTACAGTTAAGCCTTTACGACGACCTACTTCAAGAGCCGCACGCATGCCAGCGCCACCGCTACCTACTACTAGAACATCAAACTGTTCCATAATGACCTCCTCATAACTACCTTTAATAAGAAAATTTGTTAGACTATCTCATTTCAAAAACTTATAAAAATTTTTGATAACCTAATCATTTTTCTTTCAAGAAAAACCCCATACTTATGCGACTTTTCTTATAGCTTTACATATAATTATAGAGAGCATTTTGTATGATGTCTAAACCCTATTATGCATAATTAATTTTGATTAATCTAATTGATAATTTATTTCACTTAGTATTTTTCCTGTTTACATATGAACATTTAAAATAGATTTATGAATATTTCATACAGGAAGTTAAGGATATTACGAAAGTAATTCGGTTCCGAAATTTTTGTATATTTTTATTTCCGCTAACCCTTCAACAAGCCTTATTAATACTGACTTTATTGGATCCTCAAACCGTTCATAATAATTAATATCCGTTAAATTCCTACTAAAAACACCTCGAATTTAATCATCGAAAATCATCAAATTTCTACGGCTATTATTGGTATTTAACTCTCTGATAATTATTATCACAAGTTTTTTTAGTGATTTCTTTCACACTCATCAAAATTGGCAAAATCATGTCCATCTATGCGCATACGGCAATCTTCGATATAGTTCATCTTCATTCATTAGCAGAATTCATTAACTTTCAATATTTCATCGTTTTTAAGGCTTTCAAACATGAAGAACAGCCTTATAAACTCGCATATACATTCATCTTTTGCTCATTCCTGTTGTATAAGGTATGATAATAGATAAATAAGTTATATAATATTATATATATAGTCACCTCTATATGGTGTTGTGGCTTTCACAAAACTGAAAGCATGTATATATAATGACTATATTAATGTAGTTGGAGAGCTATATTTTTAACTCATACATAAGGAGAACAGAGAATGAAAATTTTACTTGTAGAAGACGAAGAAATGCTGAATGGCATTACCGCCAAATATTTGCGTGCAGAGAATATGACTGTTGATACATGTTTCAATGGTCAACAAGCTATCGATTATGTAAACACATCTAGCTATGACGTTATCGTTATGGATATTATGATGCCAATCCTTGATGGTATTAGCGCTCTTGCACAAATGCGTAACGACGGCAATACAACACCTGTATTGCTTTTAACGGCAAAAGATTCCTTACAAGATAAAGTTACAGGCCTTAACACAGGTGCTGATGATTACCTTGTAAAACCTTTCGACCTTGAAGAGTTAACAGCTCGTATCTATGCATTGGCTCGCCGTAATGCGCGTCATGCACAAAACGATATCCACGTAGGTCCGCTCACAATCAATGTACCTCAACGTACTGTTAAACGCGATGGCGAAACAATCACATTGACTGCTAAAGAATTCGACCTCTTATTCTATTTAGCAAGTAACGAAAACATCGTATTATCCCGTCAACAAATCCTTGACCATGTTTGGGAATACGATTATGAAAGCTACTCTAATCTTATCGATGTATACATCAAAGATTTACGCAAAAAGATCGATACTGATGAGAATGTAAAACTCATTCAAAC
Source organism: uncultured Veillonella sp. (assembly GCA_934183145.1). Taxonomy (GTDB): domain Bacteria; phylum Bacillota; class Negativicutes; order Veillonellales; family Veillonellaceae; genus Veillonella. Next base: position 106 of record CAKPSA010000188.1, on the reverse strand, counting down.
AGTTCGTGGAGTAGGGTATGTCCTCAAAACAGAAAACTAATGATCCTCACCGAGATCTAGACACCATGTCTGGGGCAGCTACCGATTTATTTAATCGGCTGCCCCT
>CAKPSA010000187.1 GCA_934183145.1 uncultured Veillonella sp. | reverse complement strand
TATATTGAGGAGAATTTAGCATTGAAAGAATTGTTAGATACATATCCATCTTATATATGTCATGCCAGTGGTCATGTGTCTAAAGATGATTTGATTAAGTTTATAAAATTAGTTAATCCTGACGTTATTATTCCGATTCACACTGATAATCCTGAGAGATTAGAGGCATTAGTACCTAATAGAAATGTGTATATCGTTAATGATAATGAGACATTTATCATATAAATTTTGTAAGAAATTCCGTTTATGTTGTATAATAAAGAAAAAGAGAGCCATCAACGTGTGGTAGCGTTAGGCTCATCTTATAAATGTTTTCTTATGATGGCCTAGCGTGCGAGTATTTTGTATACTCTGTTACGTTAGGCTTTTGTCTTTACATTACTTGAATAGTGCAAAGAGTGATATTGCTATGGAAATTACAAAAAGAATTAAGTAGTACTTTTCGAAATTACTCATAGTATCACCACCTTTCGGTGATGAGCCTAACTCACGTGATGACTCTTAGTATTAGTATAGCAAGGTAATTTAAGGAAAAATAGAATTGACATTTGCCTATAGATTAATTTTTGCGTAGTATTTTACTACGCTTTTTTATTGAAAAATATCAAAACTATATAGGATTATCTTTGTTTTTGATATAATTTAAATACATATATATTATTGTGCGATTTTACATGAAAGTGGTGTCTTTATGCTGACGATTAGCAATAAAGGATGGCTTTTTACTTCTATATTAAGTGCTTTGATGGCGTTTACGTCGTTATCGACGGATATTTATTTGCCTGCCATGCCAGAGATGGGGCGTGATCTCCATGGTGATGCGGAGTTAACGTTGACTGGTTTCTTAATAGGTTTTGCGCTAGCTCAGCTTTTTTGGGGAGCTGTTAGCGATAAAATTGGTCGTAAGAAGCCGCTGATTATAGGGATAGTCTTATTTATCATCGGCTCAGTAGGCTGTGCCTTGAGTTCATCTATGCTAGAATTACTAGCTTGGCGCGTCTTCCAAGCTTTTGGTGCCTGCGTAGGGCCTATGTTATCACGGGCTATGATTCGTGACTTATATGGTCGGACTGAGGCCGCAAAAATGTTATCTACTTTGGCCATTGTTATGGCTATAGCTCCTATTGCAGGGCCGATGCTAGCCGGTCATCTGCTCGTGTGGTATACGTGGCATTCAATCTTTTGGCTATTAGTTGCTATCGGCATTTTGATGCTCGTTGCCGTATTAGTCATTCCAGAAACACATCCTGTAGAGAAGCGTAGTAAAAAGTCTATAGGTCATACCTATAATAATTATTGGATTTTATTGCGCAACAAAGGTTTTATGAAATATACGCTATGTGTTAGCTCCTTTTATATTGCTATCTATGCGTTTTTAACAGGATCGCCTTATGTATATATTGATGTCTATGAAGTGCCAAAAGAGTATTTTGGTTATCTCTTTTCTGTTAATATTATTGGTGTCATGTTACTGAGCGCTATCAATCGTCGTATTGTAAGTGCTATACGACTCGATAGATTATTGCGATATGCCACATTATTTGCAGCTATTTGTGTATCCGTTGTAATGGGCTTGATGGTTTTAGGTTACCATTCACTGTGGTTAATTGTTATTGGCTGCTTCTTATTCTTCTCCATGAACGGTATTATTGCAGCTGTAACAAATGCATTGGCATTGGATAGAGCAGGTAGAATGGCAGGCTCTGGGGCGGCATTACTAGGGGCTATGCAATATGGTAGTGGTATTGTATCATCGTTGATGCTTACCTTCTTACCAAACGATACGGCAGATCCTATGATGGGGGTAATCACAATATTTGTAATTATTTGTGCTATTATCGCCTTTCCTGAAGATGAAAAATATAATCGTATATAATATTTGTGAAAGCAAGGGCTTGAAATTGAACCCTTGCTTTCATTCTTTTTTTAGGTTATAATAGTAAGGCTTATTGATGGTAAGCACTTCCTACCCCTATGTGTCGATAGGGGCATTAGTCCGAAAGAGGAGGTGATTTTGTATGAACAAATA
>CAKPSA010000186.1 GCA_934183145.1 uncultured Veillonella sp. | reverse complement strand
CGTAATTTTTTATAGATTTCAACCAATGCTTCATCAGCAGATTGAGTTGTATCTTTTTCTAATGTACGAACGATGCGGTCATCATATACTGGCAAACCATCTTCATCAGTTTTACCATTCCAGAAGAGGTCGAGGATGCTTTCATTAGTATCCCAACCTAATGCACGTACCAATACAGTAGCTGGTAATTTACGGTTACGGTCAATACGAACAGCCACAACTTCGCTTGCATCAGTTTCAAGCTCGATCCATGCGCCACGGTTAGGAATAACTGTGGAGTCGTACAAACGGTTACCCATTGTATCGATTTCTTTATTGTAGTAAACGCCTGGAGAACGTACCAATTGGGATACGATTACACGTTCTGCACCATTGATGATGAAAGTACCTGTGTCAGTCATCAATGGGAAGTCGCCCATGAATACTTCTTGTTCTTTAATGTCCATATTTTCTGGATCATTATTTACCAAGCGAATATTTACACGAAGTGGTGCTGCGTAAGTAGCATCACGGTTTTTACATTCATTAATATCATACTTAGGTTCACCTAAGCTGAAACCTTCGAAAGAAAGTACTAGATTACCTGAATTGTCTTTAATCGGAGAAATATCGTTGAAAATATTTTGTAAACCACTCTCCAAGAACCACTCATACGATTTACGCTGAATGTCCAATAAATGCGGCATCTTGATAACTTCGTTAATTTTTGCGTACGTATAACGAGTTCGTTTGCCTACCTGTTCAGGTTTGAACATATTTGCTTTCACCCCTATCAAAACACACTGGTCTACCATTTTCTATAACGGCACGGAAAAGACATCTTACAGGTCTCAGTTTTCCTGCTCAGATAACGTCAAATAAAGCAAGGCCCATTTCATTTTTAAAATAACCTTGCTTTCCATTAACCAAGCACAACCTTGGAAGAAAACCTCATCACTATTCAAGTTATAGTTTTTATATCCAAAAGCAGGAAACGCTACTTTTGCAATATATAATTTTATCAGTATTAAAAAAGACTGTCAACCATAAGGGTTGACAGTCTTTCATTTTCATGCTTTATTCATGCATTAAAACAACGAACTATATTAGTTACCTTTTTGTTTTAAAAGATTGGCACCAGCAATACCAGGACGCGTCATTTCTTTAGGAGAAAGGATATGATTGATTTCATCTTCAGTCAATAAACCTTTTTCCAAAATGATATCACGAATAGCACGACCAGTAGTATAAGCTTCTTTCGCAAGAGAAGATGCAGTTTCATAGCCAAGGTGTGGCAACAATGCTGTTACGATACCAACGGAACGGTTCAACCAGTATTCGCATTGTTCACGATCTACTTCAAGATCCACAAGCAATTTATCAACAAATGTATTTACACCATTTTTGAGGTAGCAAAGATTATTGAACAAATTGTAAGCCAATACAGGTTCCATTACATTCAATTCGAATTGACCATTTTCTACAGCCAATGTAATTGTTAGATCATTACCGATAACTTGGTAACATACTTGATTCAATACTTCGGCAATAACCGGGTTAACCTTACCAGGCATGATGGAGGAACCAGGTTGACGAGCTGGTAATTTTAATTCCCCAATACCACAACGAGGACCAGATGCCATCAAGCGGAAGTCGTTAGCCATTTTAATCAATACGAGAGCCGTAACTTTTAAACCGCTGGAGATATCAGCAAAGATATCTGTATTGTTAGTAGCATCAATTAAGTTTTCCGCAGTGTAGAATGGTTCACCTACTACTTCACTAAGTTCGTATGCTACATCATGAATATAATTAGGTTCCGCATTAAGACCTGTACCAACTGCAGTAGCACCCATGTTAATTACATGTGCACCTTCAACGGCAGATTTAATACGTTTAATACCGCGGCGAACACCAGATGCATAGGCACCCATTTCTTGGCCTAATGTAATTGGCACCGCATCTTGTAAATGAGTACGACCCATTTTCAAAATTTCGCTATATTCATCAGCCTTTTTCTCAAGTTCATCAACAAGGCGTTGTAATGCTTCAAGTAAAGGTTTAGATTTCAAAATTGCACA
>CAKPSA010000185.1 GCA_934183145.1 uncultured Veillonella sp. | reverse complement strand
ATTTGGTTCATAATCTCACGAGCACCGCCAAATACAGCAAGTGGCATGCCACCGCCAACAATTTTACCAAGGCAAGTAAGGTCTGGTTTGATATTATAACGTTTTTGAGCACCACCGCTGCTAGCGCGGAACCCACACATAACTTCGTCAAAGATCAATAATGCACCATGAGCTTTAGTTACTTCCCGCAAGGTTTCGAGGAAGCCTGGTTCTGGAGGTACACAGCCCATGTTACCCGCTACAGGTTCTACGATGATAGCCGCAATAGTATCGCCGATCTCGTCGAATAATTTGCGAACTGCATCAGAGTCATTGTACGGCAAGGTAATCGTGTTTTCTGCTACACCTTGAGGAACACCAGGGCTATCTGGCACACCAAAGGTAGCAAGGCCAGAGCCAGCTTTTACCAAAAGCGCATCACTATGACCATGGTAACAGCCAACGAATTTCACGATACGATCGCGACCAGTATAGCCACGAGCTACGCGCAAGGCACTCATAGTAGCCTCAGTACCAGAGTTAACGAGGCGGATAACCTCCATAGATGGCATGAAGGCTTGTACCTTTTTCGCCAATTCTGTTTCTAGTAATGTAGGCGCGCCGTAGCTAGTGCCGCGAGGAATCGCTTCTTGTAGACTAGCGATAACCTCAGGGTTCGCATGGCCCAAAATCATAGGACCCCAGCTCAACACATAGTCGATGTATTCGTTATTATCGATATCATAAATACGGCTGCCACTAGCGCTGCTGATAAACGGAGGGTTAGAACCTACGCTACGGTAGGAACGAACCGGACTGTTTACGCCGCCTGGCATATAACGTTTAGCCTCTTCAAAGGCCTTTTCAGATTTACCGAGTTGGAACATGGTTTCTCCTTACTTTTGTAACCATTTAGCAATATCTATAGCATGGTACGTAATGATGATTTTAGCACCAGCGCGCTTCATGGAAAGCATTGTTTCCATAACGAGGCGTTCTTCGTCGATAAGACCAGCTGCTGCAGCGGATTTAACCATCGCATATTCGCCAGACACATTGTATACCGCCACAGGTAATTCATAGCGGTCACGGGTTTCGCGAACGATGTCCAAGTAAGATAAGGCTGGTTTAATCATGATAATATCTGCCCCTTCAGCGATATCGAGTTCGATTTCTCTGAAAGCTTCCAAGCGATTTGCTGGGTCCATTTGATAGGACTTACGATCACCGAATTTAGGAGCAGAGTTAACAGCACCACGGAATGGACCATAGTAAGCAGATGCATATTTTGCTGCATAGCTCATGATGGATACATTAGTATAACCTGCCGCATCAAGGGCTTCACGGATAGCACCTACACGGCCGTCCATCATATCGGATGGAGCCACCATATGGGCACCTGCTTCCGCTTGGCTTACCGCTACTTTACAAAGTAATGGCAATGTTTCATCATTTAAGATTTCATGATCATCAATCATGCCACAATGGCCTGTTGTAGTATATTGGCACAAGCATACGTCAGCTACGACCAATAAATTTGGCACAGCTGCACGAATTGCTTTAATAGCTTGTTGTACAGGTTGGGACATATCCCAAGCGGAGGAACCTTGTTCGTCCTTATATGTAGGAATACCGAAGATTTCTACACCTAAAATACCAAGATCATATACCTCTTGAGCCATTTTTACAGCTTCATCAACAGATAAGTGGTATTGGCCTGGCAATGTGTCGATTTCTTTTTTGATACCTTCACCAGGAACAATAAATAATGGGTAAATTAAATCAGTTACGTCGAGTGTCGTTTCTCGTACCAAATCACGCATTTCTGGATTGATACGCAAGCGGCGAGGACGGTATGTTAAATCGTACATGTGATCCTCCTAAATGTCCTTTATGATAGCGTTAACTAAGCCATCAGTAGTATATACATCGCTGATGACAGCTGGTTTAAGACCTGCACTCATAGCCGTAGCAGCTGTGATTGGTCCGATGCAAGCAATCTTAGTATTGCCTAATAGTTTCAATGCATCATCGCCCAATAATTGGATTGTATTAGTTACTGTAGAGGAACTTGTAAACGTAATGTAGTCTACAGTACCT
>CAKPSA010000184.1 GCA_934183145.1 uncultured Veillonella sp. | reverse complement strand
CTTCTAGTTCTTGCATCAATACTTTAGGGTCTTCATTAGGTATTTCCCCTTCTTGTACTAAACTATTTTGATTTAAACGACCTCGCAAATCACTAATTTTCTTATTTAAATCAGCTCGTTCTTGTAATGCCTCTGCTAGTTTCATAGATTCTCACCTCATAATTAAAAAAGTATGGATATCAATATACTGACTAAACGAATACAAACTATTATATTTAGTACCTTATAATACTTTCCGCATCATCACGTGTGGGCATCCTTCATCTAGGTATTCCTCCCCTTCAGCTTTATAGCCAAGGGATTCATAGAATGGTTTGGCCTGTACTTGGGCCGACAAGGAGCACGTTTTAAATCCATCACGACGAATAGCATTCTCTGCGGCCATCATAATTTTAGTACCTAGGTGTTGTCCACGGTATAGCTTACGTACCGCCATGCGCCCAATGTGAGCATCTCCGACTGCGTCACTTGGAAAATATCGGCATGTACCAGCCGCTTTACCATCTATGGATAAGAGTACAAACTTTGCAATCTCATCGATTTCATCAAACTCGTCTTCAAAGCCCTGTTCTTTCATAAACACATCGATACGAATTTGTTTTATTTCATCAGTTAAATGATCTAAAATTTGAATAATCATGGATAGTCCTTTCATAGAATAAGTATATTTATAAAAATCGATTTATGTTATGCGCATTATAAAACTTCTTCTAAACACAGAAAACTTCTTATTTTTATTATATCAAAAACATGCTTAATTCCCACAAACTTCTTATCTCCTATTAATTCCCACAGTAAATATATTTTAAAACTTCCATGAAATTCATTTTTAGGTATTGCATAATTTTATCATTTGGGTTTATACTATACCCATAATTTTTAGAAAGGAGCAACCAAAGATGACTAACCAAATTAGCCTAGCTACAAAACAATACTTTTATTGGTTCTTTATCCAACATACGGGTAAGGAACTATTTGTGGTACGCTAATTAAGATTTAGTCATTATTAGTTGCTTAGAATAGTAAAAGGGCTACCCGTATTAGACTACGGGTAGCCCTTTTTTGTTTGCTATCCCGTATGGTGAGCCCTACTATTCACTGTAGTTTACAAGGAGGATTTATCATGATTATTACATTAAAACAAAACGCAGCAACAGCAGAGGTATCTCGTTTACGCAGTGAATTAGAGGCAAAAGGCTTCATTATCCATCCAGTAGAAGGCGCTCGCTACAACATCTTAGGTCTTATCGGTGATACCGCATCTCTTGATGCTCGCCAAATCGAATCCCTTGATTTCGTAGATAAAGTAACTCGTATTCAAGAACCATACAAAAAAGCAAACCGTAAATTCCATCCAGATGATTCTGTAATCAACGTAGGTGGCGCACTTATCGGTGGTGGTCACTTCGCAGTAATGGCTGGTCCTTGCTCCGTTGAAACACCTGAACAAGTATTAGAAACAGCAAAAGCTTGTAAAGAAGCTGGTGCCACAATCCTTCGCGGCGGCGCTTTCAAACCTCGTACTTCTCCATACTCCTTCCAAGGTATGGGTCCAGAAGGTTTGGAATTGTTAGAGCTAGCTAAAAAAGAAACTGGTCTTCCTATCGTTTCTGAAGTAATGGACATTTCCCAATTACAATACTTCGATAATGTAGATATGCTTCAAATCGGCGCTCGTAACATGCAAAACTTCACACTTTTAAAAGAAGTAGGTAAATTAAATAAACCAGTTCTCTTAAAACGTGGTTTATCTGCTACATACGAAGAATGGTTGATGGCTGCTGAATACATCATGTCCGAAGGCAATGAACAAGTTGTATTATGCGAACGCGGTATCCGCACATTCGAAACTAAAACTCGTAATACATTAGACGTAACAGCAATTCCTATGATGCACGAATTATCTCACTTACCAATCATCATGGACCCTAGCCACGCTGCAGGTATGAGCCGCATGGTTCGTCCACTTTCCCTTGCATCCGTAGGCGGCGGTGCTGACGGCCTTATGATCGAAGTTCACAACGATCCATCCAAAGCATTGTGCGACGGCCCTCAAGCATTACGTCCAGACCAATTCACTAGCCTTATGAAAGAAGTTATCGCATTGCGCCAAGCATTGGTAGA
>CAKPSA010000183.1 GCA_934183145.1 uncultured Veillonella sp. | reverse complement strand
CGCGTGTATATACGTTAAGAAAATAGTTAGAAAGGATAGCCTATGAAAGAGATAATTCGCACATTGAAACCCTATATACCAGAGGAGCCTGCTGCAGCGGTAAAGGAACGTCTTGGGGTGGACCGATTAGTGCGCTTGTCAGCCAACGAAAATCCATATGGTACATCTCCATTGGTGCGCGAGGCTATCCTTAGCTATGTCACACATAATGATGCTAACTATTATCCTGATGGTAACGCCACTGATTTGCGTATGAAATTAGCTGCGTATTGGAAGGTACAACCAGAGCAACTTGTTATCGGGGTAGGCCTTGATGAGGTTATCGCCATGGTCAATAAAACCTTGATCAGCGCAGGTGATTCCATCGTGGTAAGCGTGCCAGCCTTCTCCGAGTATGCTTTGAATGGTCTCGTTGAGGGCGCTGAAATTCGCGAGGTCCAAGCTGATTTTGAAACAGGTCACTATGATTTCTCCGCATTGTTGAAAGCTGTGGACGAAACAACACGCCTCGTATGGATTTGTAATCCTAATAACCCTACAGGTACCTATGAAACTGTTGAAGATATCCGTAACTTTATTGCAAAAGTACCAAAAGAAACATTAGTTATCATCGATGAGGCTTATATTGATTTTGTTACGTCCGTAGATGTTCCTACCGCACGTGCATTACTAGATGAGTTCCCAAATGTAGCTATTATGCGTACCTTCTCCAAGGCATATGGTCTTGCTAATTACCGTGTAGGCTATATGATGACGCCTTTAGAGCTTGCGAACTATATGCAAACTATCCGCTTGCCATATAATCTCAATACTTTATCTCAAGTAGCCGCAGAAGCAGCCTTTGATGATCAAGCATTCTTAACAAGAACGATATCTCAAAATGCAGAGGAACGAGCTAAATGGGAGAGCCTATTTGATGAATTAAACGTTCACTACTATAAGAGTGAAGCGAACTTTATATTCTTTACAGTACCTGATGCGGAAGGCTTGGCTGATGCATGGTTAAAAGAAGGCTATCAAGTGCGTCGTGGACAACGGGAAGCTTGGTTGAGACTTACTATTCCTACGGCTCAAGATGGAGATATCATGCGCGGTATATTAAAACAATTCATGAATTAATCAATATAAAATATATCATATATACTAATAACTTGAGCCTTATGATATCAAGTTTCATTCTATAGAATGGAGTTTAGCTTTTACCCAATTGAATGGCAGGAGTTTGTATCCTGGTTAGAGAATATATATAACGAAAACAACGTGAACGACGAGCCCTAGTGATGACTGGGGCTCATTAAGGCTGTTGAAAGGAGTATATTATGATTGCCATTATAGATTATGATGCGGGCAATACATTTAATGTCCAGAAAGCGTTGGCCTACATCGGACTTGATGCGGTGCTAACAGCAGATCCTGAGGTTATACTAAATGCTGATGGTGTTCTCTTGCCAGGTGTAGGCGCCTATGCGTCGGCTGTAGCCGTACTTAAAGAGAGAGGTCTCGTCGATGTTATTCACGAAGTGGTAAAACGAGAAATACCATTATTAGGTATTTGCTTGGGTATGCAGCTATTATTTGAAGAGTCCGAAGAATATGGGCCGACTCCAGGTTTAGGACTTATTCCAGGCAAGGTAAGAGAAATTCCTCGTGACCTTGGCCTCAGTGTACCTCACATGGGTTGGAACAAAAATACAGTGCACCATCCAGATAGTGCTTTCAGCAATGTAGACGATCAATATACTTATTTCGTTCATTCCTATTATGTAGATACAGACCCTGAATTTATTACATCCACTGCAAACTATGGTATCGATGTACCCGGCGTTGTAGAACGCGGTAGAGTGTTTGGGATGCAATTTCATCCTGAGAAAAGTGGTGTAGTAGGCCTAAACTTGTTGCGTACATTTGGTAATATTACGGAAGCCTACGCAGCGGCGAAACAATAGGAGGATCACTTTATGTTAGCGAAACGTATTATTCCTTGCCTTGGCGTAGCAAATGGTCGTGTCCAGAATGGCGTGCAATTCCGTGATATGGTCGATGCAGGGGATCCAGTAGAATGTGCAGAACGTTATGAGATACAAGGGGCGGACGAACTTGTATTATTAGATATAACGGCTACAACAGAAGGCCGTAAAACCTTTACTGATAT
>CAKPSA010000182.1 GCA_934183145.1 uncultured Veillonella sp. | reverse complement strand
ATGGCTAGCCTTTTATTTTTAACAGACCATTAACTTAGATTAACCGGCTTGATTCACTAAGTTATGTATCGTTAATAGATGGATACAAAAAGACCGTTAAGCAATAGCTTAACGGTCTTTTTATTGTGTCTTATAATACGCTAACACCTTTTAAGGAGTAAGCAGTATTTCTAGGTTGTTCTACTTGGAAGTCAAGTACAACTGGAGATTCAGAGTTGATGCCTGGCGCTTGATAGCGGTCACGGTCTGTTGGAATACGTTTATACGGTAGTTTATCGAGTAATACTGTCATAACTTTATTCCATACGGCCTTATGTGTTGGCATTGTTAAGGAATCATCTGTTTGATTGAATCCACTTCGTACGGTATGAATAACTTGATCATTCACATCATAGTAATATAACAATGCATTTACCTTGGCAGCGATGTACATTTCGCGATCATCATTGTTATATGTATATGGACTATTAACACCATTGATTTGTACATATACGTCTTGTAATGGCACAGGCATGATAACAATTTCAGAATTTTGTGCAGAAGCAATTTGTGCAAGATCAACGGCTCTAATTTCAGCTGTTGGTGTATTAGTACTTACAATTGCTGTATCATAGTACGGATATTTAAGCGTATTAGATAGACGGTCTGTCATGTAACGACCAAATTGGGCTGTATTTTCGTTGCGCAATTTAGCTGGCACCACGATTGTGACCTTGCGACTTGGGAAATTGTCTAAGTGTCCATCATAATTAGCATTAGAGGTGTTGATAGTCGCTTTTTCAGGGGTTCCTACAATTGGAGTAGAAACAGGTGTATTGGCAACCTTTAAAATAGGTTGACCATTGTTTTCAGATTGTAATGTAGGTGTAGTTGTATCTACATTAGATTGCATAGAATTAATAACTATCGGTTGAGCCCTATTGGCTGTTAATTGACTCATGTTAATGGTGGCAGCACTTGCTGTCGCAAGTGTAGATGTCAATAGTACACCTAGTACTGTAAGTAGCGAACGTTTATAGCGCCCGAATTTACGAAACATAGTTCCTCCTCTTAATAAAACTCTTTAAATTTTTACAAACAAAACAACTGCTACTATTATATCACATATACAAAAAAAAGAAGCAAGCTTTATGCTTGCTTCTTGGTCTGGTGGACGATGACAGGATCGAACTGCCGACATCCTGCTTGTAAGGCAGGCGCTCTCCCAGCTGAGCTAATCGTCCATGTGGTGACCCGTCCGGGAATCGAACCCGGGATACCGCCGTGAAAGGGCGGTGTCTTAACCGCTTGACCAACGGGCCAGAATGGCTCCTCGAGTAGGACTCGAACCTACGACCGATCGGTTAACAGCCGATTGCTCTACCAACTGAGCTATCGAGGAATGGTACGATTGTTATTATATGTTAGATTAATTATAAAATCAAGCATTTTTTTTGAATTTATTATAAATCAAAAGGCATTAGCTATGACTAAAATACATAACTTTGTATGAAAAATAGCTTATCAAAAATATTGATAAGTAAGTCATTAAAATTAATAAAGTTTATATAGACGTATAAACATTGATAAACACTGTGTTTAGGTGCTGTTTTTACTGTATGTTTTCTTCAGAGTTAGCAATATAAGTATATTGAATATAATCGGTATACATATGCATTGTAAAAAAGTTTAAACCTTTTATTTGAAAAGAAATATCAAGTAGTTTAAAAGCGTATTTATCATCTTAGATATACTCTGTATTTATAAGATACTTTTAACCTAATTCTTACCTCTAAAAGTCGAATAAAAGATGGGGTATAAAAATTCTTTCAATCTATGATTAACTATGACTTTTATCACATTAGCAAGGTTTTTTTTGGAGTATAAAAAACGATAAATTAGCGATGTTGAAATACCGAAATATATACAGTGATATTCATGAAAATAATTCTCAAAATATGAGAAAGCATTGAGAAAACTGTATAGTTAAGCCGTTGAAAGCCTGTATATTGTGTGTTACGATTGATGCATAGAGTTAATCTCGATGTGTATGAGATACACACATCTCATATACTTGAGAGTAAAAAGTTATCTCACGGTAATTAGAATTAATATTCAACTATGTTCCTGAGGAGGGATTATCTTGCGCGAGATTCAAGTATCTGAAATCACAAAAACAGTCCGTCAAATGTGTATGGACG
>CAKPSA010000181.1 GCA_934183145.1 uncultured Veillonella sp. | reverse complement strand
GCGAGCTACTTCTGGTGTTACGTCACCTTTTTCACCAAGTCGTGTCATACCATGGTCTTCTAATTGTTTCACAATTTTATCAACTGCTTCAGCACCAAGACCATAATCTTTCAAATGAGTAGATACGCCAAGGGACTCGAAGAATTCACGAGTTTTGGCGATAGCCTTATCTGCTTTTTCCTCTTTTGTACCTTCTGTAATATGCCATATACGTGTAGCATATTGCACCAATTTATCGAGTTTATCTGCTTTTTTCACCTCTAACAATGCAGGCAATACGATAGCCAATGTAATACCATGGTCAAGATGATATGCCGCCGTTAGCTCATGACCGATAAGATGTGTAGCCCAGTCTTGTGGTACGCCGGCGCCGATTAGGCCATTTAACGCCAATGTTGACGCCCACACATGGTTAGCACGAATATCGTAATTTTCTGGATTTTCTACTGTTTCTTTGCCGATTTCAATCATAGTTTTCAAAATGCCTTCACTGAAACGATCTTGAATACGGCCGTCTACAGGATATGTTAAATATTGCTCTGTGGTATGCACGAATGTATCGATAACGCCATTCTTAACTTGTTTTTCTGGCAATGTGAAAGTCAATGTTGGATCGAGCATGGAGAACTTAGGGAATACTAAGCTACTAAATACAGGGTATTTACCATCACCATAGGTAATAACAGCACCATTATTCATTTCGGAACCTGTGGCAGGCAATGTCATAACTGTACCAAATGGTAATGGATTTGGTACCATTTCTACCGGAACCTCTGGTAGGCCAGCTTTCATAACATCAATAACAGGGCCATCATAAGTAGCGCCCATAACGATAAGCTTTGTAGCGTCCACTACGGAACCACCACCTACAGCAAGGACGAAATCTACGCCATGATCTTTAATGAAAGCTACCGCACGTTCACATGTTTCAAGGGATGGGTTTGGCTCAATGCCGCCGAATTGCTCAACCTTGCGGTTGCCAAGAGCCGCTACAATACGGTCAATAAGACCACTGCGCACAGCAGAGCCCCCACCATACGTAATGAGTACCTTTGCATCCTTTGGAACCAATGTATCTAATTCGCTCAAGCGATCTTTACCGAATACGATATGTGTAGGGTTATAAAAATCAAAGTTAAACATAGTGACCTCCTATATATCATATAAAACCTATAAGTCTAATTGTACGAAATTTATATCTATTATATCATTTTTTCGATATTCTTAGATATGCTACACCCCTTATTATTATTAAGCTCATAAAAGCCATAGTTTTAATCTATAGGCAACTCATATGTTTTTATCTATATACAAAATCCCATTTACATGATAGGATATATACATTATATGTATGTAGAAAGGGATGTTCACATGAAATTAAAAAAATTTATTGCCCCTCTTCTCGTTGGCGTTCTAGCATTTGCCATCGCAGGTTGCGGCACAAATACAAATCAATCTAGTCAAGCACCAAAAGAAATCAAGATTGGTGCTACTGCAGGTCCTCATGCTCAAGTAGCTGAAGCAGTTGCAAAAGAAGCTAAAAAACAAGGTATCGACCTTAAAGTTGTAGAGTTCTCCGATTATGTAACACCAGACAAAGCTCTTGCTGATGGCGACATTCAGTTGAATGCATACCAACACGTTCCATTCATGGAAAACTTCAACAAGCAAAACGGCTCCAAATTAGTAGCTATTGGCAAAACAATTTTGATGCCAATGGGTTTATACAGTAACTCTGTACATAGTGCAGCTGATGTTCCAGAAGGCGCTATCGTAGCTATTCCTAACGACCCAACTAACGGCGGTCGCGGTCTTGCATTACTTGCTAAAGCAGGCCTTATTACATTGAAAGAAGGCGTTGGCTTTAAAGCAACAGTAGCAGATATTACATCTAATCCTAAAAACCTTCAAATCCAAGAGCTGGAAGCAGCGCAATTGCCTCGTAGCCTTGATGATGTAACAGTAGCAGCTATTCCTATGAACTATGTTCAAAGCGCAGGCCTTAACGTTGAAAAACAAGGTTTCTTCTTAGAACCTAAAGACGAACCATTGGCTGTTATGATCCTTGCTGTTCGCGACCAAGATAAAGACAACGAAACTTACAAAAAAATTGCAGATATCTACAAATCTGATGCAATCAAACAATTCATCAACGATACTTTCAAAGGTAGCATTACCTCTGCAAACTAATACAAAGACCG
>CAKPSA010000180.1 GCA_934183145.1 uncultured Veillonella sp. | reverse complement strand
GGCGGTCGCGTAAAACAAGACAACAGCGCCATGATCAGTAACGTGCGCCACATTAGCCTTATGGAACAAGCAAAGGCACAAGTCGAACAAGCCCTCTCCTCCATCGACATGGGCATGCCAGTAGACTTTGTAGCAACTGACCTGCGCAGCGCCTGGGAACTACTAGGCGACATCACAGGCGACACCATCCGTGAAAGCATGATCGACGAACTATTCAGTAGATTTTGTCTAGGTAAGTAAAAGTAAAAGCAGGGCAGTAGTCAATGGAGGAGCTTGCGACGACAGGGACACTGCATCGCTTTGTTCCGAACGTAAAATTTTCTAGGCTACAACGTAGCCTAAAGAAAATTCACAGTGAGGAACTGGACTCTGGGCTATTCGGCCTCGTAGTTTGAATAAAATATACTTTCACAATAAGATAAGTAACAAATATAAGGAATTCAATTGATATGTACACAGTAGATAATTATGATGTCATCGTCATCGGTGGTGGTCATGCTGGTTGTGAGGCGGCTCTCGCCGCTGCCCGCATGGGTCATCGCACGTTGATGGCGACCATCAGTTTAGATAATATTGCGCTTATGCCATGTAATCCTGCCGTTGGCGGTCCTGGTAAAAGCCATCTTGTTTATGAGATTGACGCTTTAGGTGGTCAAATGGGTATCAACGCGGATGCTACGGCTATTCAAATGCGTATGCTCAATATGGGTAAAGGCCCTGCCGTTCATTCCTTGCGTTGCCAATCTGACAAAATCAAATACCAACATTTGATGAAACAAACTATTGAAAATACAGAGAACCTCAATGTTAAGCAAATCATGGTGACCGAGCTTAAGGTTGAGGATGGTAAGGTAACAGGTATCGTTACTGAACTTGGCGAATTCTATGGTGCTAAGGCTGTTGTTCTTTGCACAGGTACCTATTTGAAAGGTAAAATCCTCATCGGTGACATTGACTACGTAGGTGGCCCAAATGGTCAACGCGTAGCGGAACATTTCTCTCAATCCTTGCTCGATAATGGCATTGAGTTAATGCGCTTTAAGACTGGTACGCCAGCTCGTGTAGATAAACGCACTCTTAACCTTGAAAATATGGAGGTTCAAGAAGGCGATACACATCACCATTCCTTCTCCTTTATGGATGAATGGATCAACCGCAATGAAGATGTATGTTGGTTGACCTATACTAACAAAGAAACGCACGAAATCATTACGAGCAATATTCACCGTGCTCCAATGTATAGCGGTAAAATTGAAGGTGTAGGCCCTCGTTATTGCCCTTCTATCGAAGATAAAGTGGTGCGCTTTGCTGATAAAGAACGGCATCAATTATTCGTAGAACCAGAAGGCACAGGCACAAATGAAATGTATGTACAAGGTATGAGTACATCCCTTCCTATGGATGTACAATATGCGTTCCTTCGTACCATTCCTGGTCTAGAAAATGTAGAAATCATGCGCCCTGCGTATGCTATTGAATACGATTGCTTGAACCCAACACAATTGACACCAGCCCTTCAAGTGAAACATATTGAAGGCCTCTACTCTGCTGGTCAATCCAATGGTACATCTGGCTATGAAGAAGCAGCTGCTCAAGGTCTCATGGCTGGTATTAACGCAGCTTTATGGCTTGAAGGTAAAGAACCATTTATCCTTGCTCGCTCTGAAGCATACATCGGTGTTCTTATCGATGATCTTGTAACAAAAGGTACAAACGAACCGTACCGCATGATGACGAGTCGCAGCGAATACCGTCTATTGCTTCGTCAAGATAATGCAGATATGCGCCTTACTGAAAAAGGTCGTGCTATCGGTCTTGTAAAAGACGATCGTTGGGCTAAATTCACAGCTAAGAAAGCTGCTATCGAAGAAGCAATGGATATGTTGCGAAATACACCTGTAAATCCATCCAAGGAAACACAAGCTTTGCTTGAAAGTTTAGGTACAGCACCTATTAGAACAGGTATTCATGCTTATGATTTAGTAAAACGTAATGAACTCTCCTATGCTATCGTAGCCGATGCATTTGGTTTAAAACGCTATACACCTGATGTTGAAGAAGCTGTTGATATCTCCATTACTTACGAAGGTTATATCAAAAAGCAAATGGACCAAGTTGATAAGGTTCGCAAACTAGAAGAAAAAATTCTTCCAAAAGAATGGGACTATACACAAATTAAGGGCATCTCCCTTGAAGCTCAACAAAAGCTCAA
>CAKPSA010000179.1 GCA_934183145.1 uncultured Veillonella sp. | reverse complement strand
GCCAAGTTTACAGCCAAGTTGAAGTCAGCGTAGATGATAACGTTCAATGCATCGATATCGGCACGCAATTCTTCTGGGTAAATATCTGGAGCATCAGGAGAAATGAAATCTTTGAATCCCAATGCTAACTCTGTAGTCAACGCATGATAGTCATTGTTTACTACCGCACCAGTTGTAACATCTACGATAGCTGGTACTGTGGAACGGGCGTCGTAGTTAGGGTCGCCTTTGCGGTACGCTTCACCTAAGGAGTGAATACCGAGTACTGGGTCCTTTTCGTCTTTATCAAGGGTAAAGAACCAGTCTGCAATAACGCCTGCTGGACGCAATGGATCAACCGTGCCTTTAGAGATTACTTTATCTAAGCCAAGCAAATCGATGGCAATGGCAATGCGGTGAGCCCAAGGACAATGCTTAGACCATACTAGACGATAACGGTCTTTTTCTACAGGTAAAAACCCTGGTTCACTGCCAAAAGGTGTTGTGAATTGAGGTTCTTCGCTATCAGAATATTTTTGACGACGGTTAAAATTCGAAGCATCTTTACCTTCATACTCCTTTTGTTCCCCTTGAGAACGAGGGTTACTAGATTGAAACTCAGAAAAATCGATCGGACAAGGGTTCATAGCACGTTGGAACTCAACCTCTTTTCGAGCTGCCGCGATACTAGGATCCTTGATGTTGCTTACATCTACGTGTTCACTCATTCTATACTCCTTATGGAGGTCATCTCTATTGGCCTTACAATTCTTATTTTGAAAGCTACTGTGATATCCCTCACTTATTCCTACTAACTTAATATGATTATGTGTCTATGATATATTATTTAAATACCTATGTCAATAGTAGGTATTTAAAAATTTATAATGATTATTGAAAACAAAAAAGCCCGAGCCATATCTTTTCTAGATATAACTCGAGCTTTATTTAGATTATGTGTTATGCAAACTACATATATTAGAACATGAAGTTTACATCTGTACGCCAGTAATCACCTAATTTATTACCATCCATGTCTTTATTGCCGAAGCCATAGTAAGCACCGATAGATACGTTTTGGAATGGTACATAGTTTACATTCGCTACGAAGCCTTTAAAGCCATTGCGTACATGAGCTACACCCTTATTATCTACATAGTGTTGATTGTAGAAGCTATAAGCAGGAGCAAAGGCACTACTGAAGATTGGAGAGTTCCCTTCTTGGTAGTAATATTGGCCGCGTACGCTATAGGTATGAGCTTTCTTAATGTCATAGTTACCATAGCCAAGGCTAGCCATCCAAGCGTGAGAATCGGAAACGCCTGGAGCTGTAAGCCATTCGCCGAATACGTTCCAACGGTTAAAGTTCATATTTGTATTGAGGCCCCAAATATTTTTGTACGGAGAATCAATGAAGGATTTAACTTGTTTACCGGTCAATGCATCCACATCTTGGCCTTGGTACAATTTACCATCGTGGAAACGACCATACATACCACCAAGAGTAACATGTTTATTAAGTTTACCCTTAACCTCAACCATAGCTGCAGTAACTGTATTTTCTCTAGTTTGGTAAGTAGGCGCACCGCCCAACCAGTAACCATAACTAGCAGATACATCGAGCTTGCCATGTTTGTACATGAGGCGGGCACCATCAACAAGATCATCATACATGAGGCCTAGACCTGGTGTATAGAGTTGACGACCTATGCGCAAGGTTGTGTCTTTACCAAAATGATGATCTACATAGGCAAGATTAATTTTACCTTGTGTAGCATTGCTATTACCTAACTCGCTAGAACCTTGAATACGTACAACAGCATCAGTTTTATCGTTAACCTTAGCATTGAAGATTACACGAGCACGATAATCAAAGGAGGAATGTTTACCATACGCATAAGTATCATTTTTCAACTCGCTGCCGCGGTAACGCAAACGGTAGTTACCAGTCACCTTTACATTCCCTACTTGATTTTCTAATTTGGCTACTCGTACACCTAATGTGTTGAGTTCATTTCCAAATTCGTCTGCCAAGCGATTGATCATCGCTTGTTGTTCCGCATTGGCTTTATCTTGGTTAGCCATCGCTTTAGCTACCATTTGAGCCATTTCGTATCGCGTAATAGGATTGTTACCTTTGAAAGTTCCATCTGGGTACCCATTAATAATACCTGCATTCGCTAATTGCTCAACAGATTGGTACGCCCAACTAGAAGCATCTACATCGGAAAATGGATTAGCTGCATACACACTTACAGAACCCAATACCATACAGGAAACTAAACTTGCTACCAACTTTTTATTCATTAAAAAGACCTTCTCTCATATAGATATCACACAATATCTTATA
>CAKPSA010000178.1 GCA_934183145.1 uncultured Veillonella sp. | reverse complement strand
GCCCGAGCCCAGCTTGGGAATGTATTCGTACTGAAACGGGAGTGAACCATTGCCAATGCGGATGTAAAGTCAAGGTCACTCAAATCAAGGTAGAAGTCACGCAATTGACCAGGTGTCAACATACCTTTATATACGATTGTTTTAGAGGACAAGGATGCAATATAGAAATCGCTAGATAATTCCTTGCTCAATGGAACAATACGTTTTTCCGCTAATTTACGAATAATATATAATTTACGTTCAAATTCTTTATTATTAGTTACGTCTGGGCCTTTGCCGATGAGGATTTGAATCATCCAAGGGCGGATAGCAGCTGCTTCTTTACCAACCTTTGTACCATCTACTGGTACTTCACGCCAGCCAAGAACAACTTGACCTTCTTCGCGTACAACTTCTTCAAAAATACGTTTTTGCTCGTTACGGAGGCTTTCATATTTGTGAGCAAACACCATACCTACGCCGTACTCACCAGCTGCAGGCAAGTTGATACCAAGCACTTCGCATTCGCGTTTGAAGAAATCATGAGGAATTTGTACCAAAATACCGGCACCATCCCCTGTGTCCTTATCGGCACCAGCACCACCACGGTGTTCAAGGCGCTCTAAAATACGCAAACCATCATCGATAATATCATGGGATTTTTTACCCTTAATATTAACGACAAAGCCCATGCCGCACGCATCCTTTTCAAATTGGCTGCTGTACATACCATTGGCTTCTAGTCTAGCTTGATCTAGACGTTGTTGCTCAATTGTGCTCTGATTCATATCCATAACGTGCACTCCTTCATATCACTTGATCAATCCAAGCTCTGCGGCATCGTTCCGTTCGGTCTTGGTGAAAGTATAAACTATAAACTACCTCTAAAGAATCCATTCTGTAGTGATATTATCGGCTGTGATCGTCCATAACCTCATCTAAGTTTTAAATTCTATAGAATTTTTGTCTATACATAGTATACTCCTGTCCACTGTGAATTGAAAATATAAAAAAAACATAGTCCATGACTTTAAGTCATAGACTATGATTTTTTATCACTATTGTTTTTTGTATACAAGTATACACAATCATCGATTGAGCTTTTTTTGTTTTACGTGGCACGCTCTATGTCCACATCTAACGATTGAGCTTTCTTTATTTTACGTGGCACGCTCTATGAGCACATCATCATGTAGATTATAGTTGATGATACTTATAAAAGCAATGACTATTTTTCACGACCAAAGTCGTCCCCTACTTCACAGGTTACCGTCATAGGCTCATCCTTACCATAGGGAACAAAGGTGAGTTCTGATGCGTGCAAGCATTGGCGTGTATATGGCTTGTTGCGTGTCCCATACATGGCATCACCAACGATAGGATGACCAATGTGGTCCATATGCACACGGATTTGATGTGTTCTACCTGTTAATAATTTGAACTTTAACAGCGTATGATCACCTTCATGACCAAGAACGGTATATTCCGTTTGAGCCGGTTGACCAAATTCATCGATGACACGACGGTTATCAAATACTGGATCAACGCCGATAGGTGCATCAACTACGCTATTCTTCTCAATGCGACCTTCTACGAGACCTGTATAGATGCGGTCGATACGCCCCGCTTGTAGTTCATCAGTGTAATATTGCTGAGCTTCCTTTGTTTTTCCAAAAAGAATACAACCAGATGTATCTCGGTCAAGGCGATGTACAGGGCGCACCTTGTGCACTACACCTTTTTTCGCATAGTATCCAGCCACATAGTTACTCAATGTACCAGACTTAGTTTGTCCTGCAGGATGAACAAGCATGAACGGAGCTTTATTAACCACCAAAGTATGAGCATCTTCGTAGAGTACGGTAATAGGCCCTTTTTCTACATCCACGCCATAGTCCTTATCTTGTGGTAGTTCCAAAGTTAATACATCACCTTTTTTGAGGGAACGCTGAGAATGGGCTACACGGCTATTTACTTTCACCCGTTTCTTGCGGAACATCATTTGAATATCCCGAGAGGATAAGGAGAATCGTTCCTTTACATATTTAGAAACCGTCAATTCTGTCGGTTCTTTCACTGTATATGTTTTCCAGCTCATATTACCACCATTCGTTAATATATGTTTTTTGTTCAGGATATAGAATATCAAAGAACTCTAGCCATTCTTCATTAGCTGAAAGCTTACCTTCAAAGGCAAGATCACGAGCTGTTAAGGTACCAATCAAGAGTTGGCTTAAAGCACCGACTTCAACAGTAATATCTACATCCCCATCCAATGTATCAGACACCTTTTTAACAGATGGAGTCAATGCGCCGCCATATTGGACTTCATAGCGACCTTCATTCCACTCACAAAGACTATCTTTCACACCAAAGGTCATTGT
>CAKPSA010000177.1 GCA_934183145.1 uncultured Veillonella sp. | reverse complement strand
CTTGTTTCAATCCATTCGTATTGATCGGATGGGAAGGTAGACTCCAAGAAGTCGTAAGCCTTAGGATTATTTTCTTTAATTTCTCCTGCCACATGAACTGCTTCGGATTTCATATGCTTAGCGATGATAGATACTACTTGCTCAAAGCTTGGTACACCAAAATCTAAGGATAAGTCGATTTTTTGAACCCCTTCAGGTACTGGCAAGCCACAGTCGGAGATACAAATTGTATCTGTGTGACCAAGATCTGCAAGCACCTTAGCGATATGACTATTTAAAATGCCGTGTCGTTGCATGGTGAACTCCTTTTTGTATATCAATGAGTGCGGATTTAACACGTCACTCATTACATTTCTTTGTTATATAAGAGGGCAGATGCATTTGTTGCATGAGAATATATAGTTTGTATTTAATAGATTAATTCTCTGCCAAGAATGCAGCGACCTCGTCCTTTGTAGGCATGCCACCTTGGGCTCCTAAGCGTTGGATGGAGAGGGCTGCTGCCGCGTTACCGTAGTGCAATGCGTCGGCTAAGCTTTTACCATTAACGATAGCTGTTGCAAAGGCACCGTTGAAGGTATCGCCTGCGCCTGTTGTATCTACTGGTTCAACCTTGAAGCCAGATACGGTGTGGATTTCGCCATTATCCGCATAGCCTACACCTTTACTGCCAAGGGTAACGATGATTTTGTTTTCGTTAGCCAATAATGTTTCTTCTGTAGATTGATTAGGGTAGAGGGCAGATAGCTCATGTTCATTTGGCGTAATATAGGTTGCCAATTCTAACCACTCTGGATTGAGGTCAGCCGCTGGAGCTGGATTTAAGAGGACTTTCACATTAGCCTCGTGACAACGACGAACGATGTATTCGATGGTGGGAATAGGAATTTCGTTTTGTACCATTACGAGATCCGCTTGCTCGATAGCAGACCAAGCATTATCTACAACGTTTTTGTCTACCTTAGCATTGGCGCCTGCAATCACGATGATGCTATTATCGCCTTCAGCTAATGTAATATGGGCTGTACCCGTTGTAGTGTCTGGAACCGTAACGATGTAGTCTGTATTGATATGATTTTCTTTTAGGTTATCCATAATCATTTGGCCGTATGCATCTTCGCCGATACAGCCAACCATAGTAACCTCTGCGCCTAGGCGAGCAGCAGCTACCGCCTGGTTTGCACCTTTACCGCCGTGAGCGATGTGCAATTCGTTGCCCATGATTGTTTCGCCTGCCGCCGGACGTTTATCGGCGAGCACTACAATATCCATGTTGCAACTACCAATAACAACAATGCGATTCATAATAACTCCTTAATCAGCCTCAGCCCTAAGTGGGACTAAAAATGGATATCGTTAATTTTTATACATGAATTTCTCGATATTTTATGCGGGAAAATGTATATATAAATGGTATCGATAACCGCATAGGCGTTTACTTTCACATATCTATTAGTATAACTTAATCATTTATTAGTATAGCGTAAATAAGTAACTTTATCTATATAAATAGCTATAAAATATGGGAATAAGAAAAGGTATACCCAAAATCTATGTTACATGAGTAAAAATGTACCGATTAGATTTTGGATATACCTTATTATTTAAGAATTAATATAGTTATATATTAGTGAAAGCTTGGTTTGTCGTAGTGTGTGCCTGGTTCGCCAATACCGATGCTTGCACGGTGGAATGGTGTTTCATCATCTACATGTAAGATGTCGAAGATGGCTTTTACGACAGCTTCCCGTGTAACTTGGGCATCATTAAATTGAACGCCTTCAGGGATGAGCTCATAATTTGTGTTTTCTGGATCATTGTAGAGCCATGTGAGGCGCAAGATTGTGTAGTTTAAATTGGATTCGCGCAACACATTGCGTGCTTGACGTTCGCCTTGGACATAGCTGATAGGCAAGCTGTCGAAGGTCCATTTTTCAAGTGCTGTAGGGAATTCACCAGAAAGACCAGCCATAGAAAGGCCGATAACACGGCGTACATTTTTACGGCTCAATGCTTTCACAATAGCCGCCATATCGCTGCCAGATTCCATAGCGCCTACAAATACGATCTCTGCATTTGTTACAGCTTCCTCTAATTTAGCAGGGTTTTGGAAGGAACCTTCGATAACAGTAACGCGTTCATGCTCTAAAATTTCTGGATGCAAACGAGTACTCAATTGGCGACCATATAATGTAAGGTGCATATCTGTATATGTTAATAATGTAGCAGTCAACTTTTGTGCAATTTGGCCAGCGGCCCCTAAAATTGTAATATATTTGTACATATAGACCTCCTATGTCCTAGGCATAAGTATTTATATGCATTATATCACAACTATATGACGAGAAAGTGAGAATAGAAATTTAATTA
>CAKPSA010000176.1 GCA_934183145.1 uncultured Veillonella sp. | reverse complement strand
GAGAGGAACATTAAAATGAGCAAGAAAATGTTATTACCCGTTGGTGTAGTTGTTCTAATTATAGGTATTGTTATCTTGTTATTAAATCCAGATCCGGCTACGACGAATTTGGAAATTGCAAGAAATGCGACTAATGCACGAGAGGCAGCTAAAGCGATTTCTTCTAATAATCAAACCTATGCTTGGATGTATTCCATCGGCATGTTCTGTAGCGGCTTTGGGTTATCCTTAACAATTGGTGGCATACTTGTAAAATTCCTCAAAAAAGACTAATAAATCATACGAATGCTATGGTTATGCTATGGTCAAATGATGACGGAGTAAAGCCGAAATAAAGGCAGAATAAAAGTAAAATCAAAGGCTATACTAATCTGTGTGTCATGATTAGTATAGCCTTTTTTTGTCCCATACATATTTTTAGATACCTTAAAACGTGATATAATAAAAGTTATTGGGGCCTAGAGGGTGAAGGCTTTTGGAGGTTAGTATGAGTAGTATAGCGCATTTATTTGTGGCTGGTGGATTTGTTATGTATCCGCTAGTAATTTTTTTGCTCTTTGCGTTGATGATTGGCATTGAGCGTATCGTTTTATACCGTAAGTTTACAAAGGACTTGCGACGCTTTAATAAGGTATTAGAAAAGAACCAAAGCTGGGTTATGTTGCCTAGTATATTGGAACGAGACACATTGGAGTTAGGCTCCTTATTTGCTCGTGCTATTCGCAGCGCCAAGAACTACAATAGTTTGGAAAATCGTTTGCAAGATATTGTATCCTATGCCGATGAGCGATTAAAACGCGGCCTTAGCTGGCTTAGTATGATCGTAACAATGGCTCCACTATTGGGCTTATTGGGTACCGTACTTGGCATGATTCGCGCTTTTGCTGTCGTAGGCGGCGATATTGGGGCTCCTACCATCATTACTGGCGGTGTATCCGAGGCCTTGGTGGCAACGGCGACAGGCTTGACGGTAGCCATCATTGCACTAGGCTTTCACAGTTACTGTGCGGCAAAGGTCAACGATTCTATTACTACATTAGAGCATGAGTGTGGTAATATCCTCGATGCGTACAACGAGGAACATGATATATGAGACGACGCACATTAGGGGTTAAAAAAGAACCGACAATCATGATTATCCCTATGATCGATATCGTATTCTTCTTATTGGTATTTTTCATGGTGGGCACGTTGTACATGAATACAGAGCAGCAAATTCCGCTAAATTTGCCATCTGCATCTACATCTACGGCAAAATCTATCGAGCCTATTACGATTACCTTAACTACAACGCATACGTTATATATCGATAATCAGGAAATCTCTTCGGAACGCTTGGCGGAAGAGGTGCGGTCTATCGTTAAACAAGCACCGCGACAAGCCTTTGTTATCCGCGCATCTAAGGATGTATACTACAGCGAGGTGATTGCGCTGTTAGATATGCTCAAGGTTAATGGCGCTAAATATATTAGCGTCGCAACGGAACGGAAGTGATTCTATGTTTGAATCGCATTATTTGAAACCGTTCATCGTGTCCTTAGGTATTACGACGATACTCGTCTCTGGGATGGGGCTTTCTTTGCGAGGTATGGCGGGCACTGGGGCAGCTCATGATGCGGCTGAAATTAGCTTTGACTTGCCTGATGATAGTGAAAGTAGCGCAGAGGTGACCGAACCGACTCCACAATCTGAGGAGAAGGTAGCGCCTACAGAAGCAGATTCTGAACGTACAGAACCAAAGCCTAAAACTCAGTCACAATCTGTGATGGCGGAAGTGACACCTAGTGAAAGTGAACGAACTAAAACATTAGATACAAATGCTAGGACACAAGAGCAGCGACGAGAATGGGCTATACCTAAGGCCATCGAATCTGAAGCGGCTGGTGTAGAGCAAGCGGTTGTAACTCATGAGAAACAATCAAAACCGAAAGAGGCGCCTATGGGTAAGGACGTTACATCTGACCCTAATGCCGATGGTGATGGTCGAACAGAAGCAGCTGATTTATCATTCTTATCAAATCTTGCGTGGAGCTTGTTAACACCAGGCCAGCAAGAGCTCTTAAGACAACCTGCTATTAATCCAAGCGCCTATCTTCGTCGCGTTCAAGAACAAGGGGCGAAATCTTCTGTAACAGGTACTGTTACGGTGAAGGTAAACTTTGGTGAAGATGGACATGTCATCGTTGCTCCGAATACACCGCGCATCGTGGTGGATGGAGTACCGCCCGATGTAATGGAAGAAGCATTGCGCATTGTTAAAACCAGTGGCAGTATCGTTAATAACTCTGGACGTATACAAACCTTAACAATCCCTGTCGTTATGGGACAATAAAGAGGCATATCACATACTATGTATGTAAGATATGCCTCTTTT
>CAKPSA010000175.1 GCA_934183145.1 uncultured Veillonella sp. | reverse complement strand
TTAGATTCCTTCTTATCTGATCAAGTTAAGTTTTTGCAATTATTGATCGATAAGCTTGGCTTTGATAAACAGGTAAACTCTGGTCAAATGATGCCCAATGTAGTTCGAACTATAACAAATCAAAATCGGAAGCGTCCAATGGATAATACTGACGTAGATTTAACTTCTTTGCCCGTCTGCCCTAAGTGTAATAAGGGCAGACTGCAACAGCGTAATGGTAAATTTGGTGCTTTTTTAGGCTGCACTAATTATCCTGCTTGTAAACATACACAACCAGTTGAGGGTAATGTTTCAAATGGTGAAAGTAATATCACTGTAGCTGAAGAAGATAAACAATATAAATGTCCACGATGTAAAGAAGGATATTTTGTTAAGCAAGAGGCGAGGGGCCGAATTAACTGGATTTGTAGTAATCGATCTCAATGCAAGACACAATGCTCCGATGTGAATGGAGTGCCAAGCATTTATGCTAATAAATAATAAGATGTATATTGGTTAAGGATAAAAAAGACGCGTACAGATTTCTCTGTACGCGTCTTTATTTTATCTACGTTTACCACGTCGTCCTGTTTGTGATGTAGACGTACGGCGTTGGCGTGTATTAGCACCTTTATGGCCACGAGCTTTATGAGCTTTAGCCTTTGTAGATTGATAGGAGCTTGTAATTTTAGGCTTGCCAGACGCTTTTGCGCGTTTTGGTGCAGCACTTGCATTACCTTTTGTCTTAATTTGTCCATCTGTAGTGTATTTAGTAAGCGTTGCTTGGATAGCGCGCTCAATACGTCGTAACCAAGATTCATCTTGTGGTGTAGCAAAGGTTACAGCTACACCAGAGTTGCCTGCACGACCGGTACGACCAATACGATGGATATAGTAATCTACGTCGCGTGGTACGTCGTAGTTATAAACATGTGTAATGCCCTCAATATCGATACCGCGAGCCGCAATATCTGTTGCTACTAGGATTTGTGTCTTAGCCTTTGCAAAGTCTCGTAATATTTGAGTACGTCGACCTTGTGTTAAATCACCATGCATTTCAGCAATATTTAGTCCTGCTGCAGTTAACTCATAGGATAAGCGAACTGCACCTTCACGTTTATTACAGAAAACAATGGCCAAGAATGGATTGTCTTCTTCGATCATTTTGATGAGACGTTGTGTTTTTTCTTCAGGATTCATCATGTATACACGCTGATCGATAGATTCAAGTGTAACATGTTTACCCTCAGCTGTTACAGAAGCAGGTTTAGACATATATGCTTTTGCAAGATTTCTAATTTTATCAGGAATCGTTGCAGAGAATAATAGAAGTTGTCTGTTTGCATCTGTTTGGCTAATGAGATTTTCAATGTCCGGTAAGAATCCCATATGAAGCATTTGGTCAGCTTCGTCGAGTACGACACGACGAATGCAATCTAAGTGGAGTGAGCCCCGTTTAGCATGATCTAATAGACGACCAGGTGTACCTAAAATAACTTGAGGCCGGCGTCCTAATTGTTGTAATTGTGCTTCAATTGTTTTGCCACCGATAAGAGGGAGTATATCTACATTTAAAATAGCACCAATTTCTTTTGCCTCATCGGAGATTTGTTTTATGAGCTCACGTGTAGGTGCAATGATAAGTACTTGCTCTTGATGCACATCCGTGTGAACCCGTTGAAGAATAGGCAATAAAAAGGCTAATGTTTTACCTGTGCCTGTTTGAGCTTTTGCTATAACATCATTCCCTTTAAACACGACAGGAATGGCTTGTTCTTGAATCGGAGTTGGCTCCTTGATACCTTGTTTTTGAAGGGCTTGGATAAGTTCATCGCAAACGCCTAGAGATTTAAAAGATTTCATGGATCGTCCTTTCTATAATACATATTATATTAATTATACCTTATGCACCTAGTGGGGGCAAATAAATTGAAACTTTATATAAAGGGCTAATATTGTATGACACTATGGTTGGCCTGTAAAGTTAATTTGAAATAATTAAAAGTGCTATTAATTGATAATAAATTGAGAAATAACGATATATATAGATGTTTATGAGAATAAAAACATTAAATTACATATATTTAAACTAAGTTTAATGCTACAAATGAGAATGATTAAGTTATCAATAATGATTATCTTAATAGTGGTTCTTATTTTTGAGTGTTGGTTCTGAATTATATTAGAGTGAAAAAATACTATACCTTATAGGGTTTAGATAAGGAGTGAAGTAAAAATCTTCATATATAATATGAGAAAAAAATATATATATGAGATACAAAAACACCATAAAAATGATAATAATTGTTGAAATTCCTAATTAGTTTGATATAATGATTTAAGATATTAATACGCATTATTATTTGGTGTGTTTAATATGAGGTTGTTAGGTACAATAATTAGGAGGTGTCGTATGGCTATCAA
>CAKPSA010000174.1 GCA_934183145.1 uncultured Veillonella sp. | reverse complement strand
ATAGCTTTATTAGTTTCATATGTCAATGGAATGTAAACAGCATCTTCATGGAGACGAGTTAATACGAATTTGTACAAGTCTTTACGTTTTGTTTCGTCTGTAGAAGTTAAGATTTCTGTAATAGCAGCATCGATTTCTGCTTTATCAGCCAAACCTTGTTGAGCTGCGAAGTCACCGTATACAGGGCGGCGCATAGCAGACAAGGAGGATTGAGGATCATAAGGAGTACCCCAAGAGATGTTGAATACTAGGTCAAAGTTACCAGCTTTCATATTATCGCGATAAGATTGTTCCTCTTCACCTTTAATATTTAGCTTAATACCAATCTTCTTATACTCAGCTTGCAAGAATTCAGCAATATTCTTTTCTGTTACGCTGTCCGCATTGTATAGCAAGAAGAATTCTAATGGTTTACCATCTTTTGTGTAGATACCATCAGCACCAAGTACATAACCAGCAGAGCTCAATGTAGATTTTGCTTTTTCTTCGCTGAACTCATAAGGTTTCAATCCTACATCAGCGTAAGGAACAGATGTGGCGAACAATGTATCCGCAGCAGGCTCTAAACCATAGAAGATACCTTCAGAGATTTTTTTCTTATCTGTAGCATATTGTAGTGCATAGCGAACCGCTTTATCGTTCAAGCCAGGCTTAGTTGTATTAATAACGATTTGACGTGTAGATGTCGGTTTAGAAAGATCTGTTTTAAAACCTTTCATCTCTTTAAATTTGCGAATTGCATCAGCATCTACCATGTTTTTACCGAAGATTAAATCAATTTCACCTTTTTCAAGCGCTAAGATACGAGTTTGATTATCAGGGATAACTTTTACTACGATTTTCTTAATTTTTGGTTTTTCGCCCCAGTAGTTTTCGTTCACTTCAAATACAGCGTATTTATCAGTTACTACTTCTGTTAATTTGTATGGACCGGATCCAACATAGGAAGTTACACCGTCTTTAGTAGTACCATTCTTCATAGATTTTGGAGAAATCATGGCGAATGGACGAGTTACCCCTAATTCAGTCAACAATGGATAGTAAGGTTTAGACAAATGAATAACAAAGGTATTAGCATCAGTTGCTTCATAACCTGTAATTAGATCAAGAGACTCTAACCAAGTGTGACGGGACTTGTTGTCCATAATAGCATCAAAGTTCGCTTTAATAGCATTTGCATCAAGTACTTCCCCATCAGAGAATTTCATACCTTTACGAATATGGAATGTATATGTTAAACCATCTTCACTAATATCCCACTTCTCAGCAAGACCTGGACCATAACCAGTATCAGTAATTTGTACTAATGTATCGTACAACAATTCTTGTGCGTACATTTCACCTGCGTACAAGTGAGGATTCAAGTCACGAATATCACGGAAATTAACAAAAGTAAGTTGATCAGGGTTTTGTACCTCTGTTGTAGAATTACCACACCCTAATACACCAAATAAGCCCATTGTTAAAGCAGCTACGCCGATAAGACGTTTAACTTTCATTTCTGTCTCCTTTCAAGCTGAGAATGAGATACATACACAAAATTTATCTTTAATTTAAGGTTATATTATTTTGATATTGAAAGTCAAATTCGATTAAATCATAGGTAATGACTTATTAGTATTTATACATAATAATGTAAATATATTATATATTTTATCCGTCATATGTGGAGCTATTCATATAAGTGTATACAATATTACAAATTATTTTTATAATATATCTACTCTATTAATACCATAAGTATCAATAAATACATGCAAATTTTACTCTATAGAAAATATAATACATAATAATTCTAACAGTATTCAAAACATTGAATATAATTTTCACTAATTTGTATACAATTTATGAAAATTCAATTCATAGAATTTATAAATGAAAATATTTATTAGTGATATGCAGAAAAAAGAAATAAAAAAGCCCTATAAACTTGGAGATCAAGATTATAGGGCTTTTCATATGTTCTTAGTACGGTAATTGTATAGGAGTTCTATTTACATATATCTGAATTTACTCAACTGATTTACGGTGCGATACCATAGGTGCTTCGCACCGCGGTATCGATTAGATAGAGATTATATCTACCACTAGCCGCGACTTCCTATCACACTCGCCCATGACGATGTATAATACGTTAGTTTAATTAGAGGTACACCTTTTAGGGCTTCGTCGAACCTGATGCAATGGACGTACGCGTCGCTACGCTCCTTTACGCCCTATTGCCCTAGGCTTCCCACGCCGCCTGTATTGTTGAATACACATAGATATTACTTGTACAACCTTGGCTGGAAACGGCTCTAGCAGGGTTAGCTAGTCGAAGACTAGCAAAAAGAAAAAGGCCTACCTTTAGGTAGACCTTTTTCTTTTCGTTAATCAGCGGCTTCCTATCCTCCCAGGCCGTCTCCAGCCAAGTACTTTCGGCGTT
>CAKPSA010000173.1 GCA_934183145.1 uncultured Veillonella sp. | reverse complement strand
TGATTTACTATTGAAGTTTATAAATTGATGCAATTTTTGTTTTGTTAACTAATTTTGCTTTTGGATACGGGAAGCTATCCGTAAATTCTTTATCATATTTTTGGGGTACTATTACATAAGATCCATGATCCTGATTTCTTTGTTGTAAAAAAGTTTCTTTTGTTATGCTAGGCATCAACGCTTTACCTGCAGTCCATCTAGGATCATCAGTTGTATCTACAAAAATTTGAGTAGGTGTTGTGTCCATATAATATACGATAGAAGTATAGTAAGTACCATATACATATATTGGTTTTGATGTATCCTCAATAAAGGTTTTAAATTGTAATCCAGATTGATTAAATAATACTGGTGGTACTGTAATAGTAATAGCAGAGTATAAAGTCAGTAATGGAATAACGGCATATATAGCAAGTCTAAAAGCCGATGTTATATATTGACCGCCAATTAAAACGGTACACACTATTATAAATGAACCCACTATTAATGGTATGCTACTAAGGGTTTTATCAAATGCTGTAGCAAATGTAAAAATTATATAGTAAATACCTAATGGCAAAGTGACCCAATAATTAAATCTTTTTAGTGATGCAGTGAATTCACCAGTCTCTTTATCTGTAAGTAACTCACTAATTTTTATTGCTGCCCATAGGATACAAGGAATAATAGCAGGTAGAGTATAAGTTATATATTTCGTAGCTACTAATGAGTAGAATAGAACTATAATTATAAACCATATAACACCGAATAAATCAAAATCATCGTTCCATTTAATATTTTTTAGTTGATACAGTATAACCGGTGTCCAAGGTAATAGTGAAAGCGGTACAATCAAGAGATAGTAATACCATACATTAAATTTAGGATGCTCAGATATAAGGGCTCGATCAACATTGTGGAGCCCTAAGAACCCAGAGATAAACTGTTCACCATGTATTGAATACATAGCAATATACCAAGGACTAGCTATACCTATAAAAAGTAATAGTCCTAATGGATTAAATAGTAGCTTAACATCTTTTGAAAGTTTATAGTCTTCATCTTTCTTATGAACTACATAACGAGCGCATACATAAATGATTAATATGAGCCCTGGTAAGAGAATGCCTACTGGACCCTTTGTGATAACAGCTAAGGCCGCTGCAATATAAGCTTTCACCATAGCGGACTTGTCATTATTGGTAAAAGCTAAATAGCTATATCCAAATATTGCTAAAGTGAAAAGAAATAGAAATCCATCAGTGATAACTGCATGTGATATATACCAAAACTGTAGCGTACTCATTAATAAAATTGCACAAAGGACACCTACAAAGGTACTCTTAGACATACGGTAAGCTATATGATACATTAGCGCTACGCTAGCACCGGCAACAAGAGTGTTGGGTATGCGGGATGTAAAGTCTGATATGCCAAATAGTTTATAACTGATCATTAGCGCCCAATAGGTGAGGGGCGGTTTATCATACCAAACTTGGTCATATATCATGGGGGATATCCATGAGTTATGTTTTAGCATTGTAATAGCAGATAATACATAGTTGGATTCTACCGGATCTGTTATGGGTAGATAGGCGTTATAGAAACCGTAACTCAGTACGGTCAATAAAAAAAGCGCACCTATGCGCAGCATGTGATTGTTAATCATAGTGACTCCTTACTTACATAGTTTATATTATTGTACTATAGGGCGTGTAATAATTAAACCGATGAAAGTTAAAGATTGGTCTTTTGGCTTATGGAAATAGTTACAAAGAAAGAATTATTTATGAAATAATATATTGTATAGAATATTGTTTGTACAGAATACATGAAATGACTTTTATGTATACAAAATACATGCTATAATGAGCGCGTAAGATAAAACCGTTTCATTGAAATACTATTTTGTATAAAAATAGTAGAAAGAGGATTTATTATGAGAAAAGAACATGATTTCTTAGGTGAATTAGAAGTAGCTGATGAATTATATTACGGTGTACAAACAATTCGTGCATTAGAAAACTTCCATATTACAGGCAAACATTTGGACCAAGACTTTATTAAAGCATTGGCAATGGTTAAAAAAGCATCTGCTTTAGCGAATATGAAAACTGGCCGCTTAAATGTGTCTATTGGTAAAGCTATTGTACAAGCTGCGGACGAAGTAATTGAAGGTCAATTTGCGGACCAATTCCCTGTTGATCCAATTCAAGGTGGCGCAGGTACTTCTGTAAACATGAATATGAACGAAGTATTGGCTAACCGTGCTTGTGAAATTTTGGGTCATCCAAAAGGAAGCTATGATATTGTAAGCCCTAACAACCATTGTAATATGGCACAATCTACGAATGATGCTTTTCCAACAGCAATCAAGGTATGTGCAATTTTGAAATCTAAACCTTTACTTGAAGCATTACAACGCCTTGTTGATGAACTTGAGAAAAAGGCTGATGA
>CAKPSA010000172.1 GCA_934183145.1 uncultured Veillonella sp. | reverse complement strand
ACGACGTTTTCAACGCGTTTTACACAAGCAGCACAGTGCATACCTGTAATATCAAACTCTTGTTTCTTCTTACTCATCATATCACTTCTTTCTACTAGAATTTTCAAAGATATATGTTCCTATATATCTATATAAGTCAGAAACTCATAGTAGACATATCATACATCGGTAACAGAGTATTTATAAACACGTAAAGTTTATTATATGAACACTTTTACATGAGTATTTGTTCATGCGTCTCTATTCCATAATAACATAAATTCTCATTACGTCAATATCCTACCAAATATAGAGGGCTATTCCGTTTTATAGGGGAATTAACGCCCTGCTATCTATACATAGGATAAAAAAATAGATTATAATAAAGTGATGATGAATAAACATAAGCTTTGATTCTAAAGGAGGTGAATCTATGTGTGAATCAATAAGCCCTATAGTAGAATACACTTCGGTAGCGAAGGAATTTCGCCATGAATATGTTGTGGAGAAATCGCGTTTTATCACAACTGTATATCCTTGCTCTACAGAAGAGGAAGCGCAAGCTTTTATTAACCGCATGAACAAAGAATTTTGGGATGCCCGTCATAATTGTACAGCCTTTGCATTAGGCCCAAAGCAAGAGCAACAACGTTCTTCCGACAATGGTGAACCATCTGGTACAGCAGGTAAACCTATGTTAGAAGTACTCAAAAAAACAGGTATTACCAATGTAGCGGTTGTAGTAACGCGCTATTTTGGAGGTATCAAATTAGGTGCAGGTGGTTTGATTCGTGCATACTCACACTCCGTTGCGGAAACTTTACGTCTTGCCCCTAAAGAACTACACACAACACGAACTCAGTTGCAGGCTACCATCGACTATTCCTTGTATGGGGCCATTGAAAGATATATGCAAGATCAAAAATTACATTATGAATCAAACTTTGGTGAACATGTAGATATAACCATCTTAGTGCCACCTACTGATGTGGAGCGCATACAAAAAGAGCTCCAAGACATGAGTCATGGAGCTGCTACTTGTACTATATTAGATCCTATTGAAGTGGTGCTACCGCTAGAACAATAATCTAACTGAGACACACATATTAATTGCCATTGTGAATTAATCCACTTACGCCTTGACCAAGTTCATGACGTTTTTCAGTAGTCAATGGATGAGGCCATACGCGTTCTAGTTGTTTTTTACGACTAATACCTGTATTATGTGCAGTCATTAATCTACGTGCTTCCCAGTTACGAATTGCTTTACTTAATGTTCTTTTTACTACGCCCATGATAGTACCTACTTTCTCAATCACTGTTATTATATTAAAAATTGTGATAAGGATAGAAAGTTTATTTTAAACATATTTCTCTTTCTCTTACCTTGATAAATATAGTATATATGCTATTTTACAAAATGTGAAATTACTGTTTCTTAGTTCGTTATAATTTTTATTTATCTTACTTTGTGTATAATAGGGAGATTCTATGGATACATCTTACTACCACAATTTTATTACCCTCGTACAAACGGGCAATATGACGCAGGCCGCAGAGATTCTTCATATTACACAACCAGCTTTAAGTAAACAATTAAAATATTTAGAAGCTGAATTTGGAGCTCAACTCATCAATATCAAGCGTGGACAACGAGGATCAAACTTACAGCTAACTGATGCTGGTAAAATTTTTTATGAAAAAGCCCAACAATTATGCTCTATTGAAGAATCTACATACAATGCAGTGCAACAGTTGAATTCACGCATTGAAGGTACATTGCGAATCGCTACCTCTGCGTCTCGTTCCACACCAATCGTACAACAATATTTACCAGCTTTTTCCATGAAGTACCCATCAGTTCACTTCGAAATCTACGAAGGGCTGATGACAAATGTAGTTAATCAATTGATTAATGGTAATGCAGAACTGGGTATTGCCAATATTCAAATGGTAGACACTGACAAATTTGATATTCTCCTCACCCAAGAAGAACACTTATATGCCATCTTCCGACGTGATGTATTCTGGATAGACCGTGAACATGATACTATCACTTGGGATGATATCAAAAAGTGTCCATTATCCCTTTCTGGTGGCTCTGTGCGAATGATCATGCAATCTAGCTTAACTGACATGGATCAACTGAATGCTGTTGCTATCACCACAACTAAAAGTTCTGCTATCGAATGGGCATCATCTGGTAGAACCGTATCTTTAGTTCCTATGGATGCTAAAGAGCTTATTAACCATCGCAAAATGGCACGTATTAAATTACCAGAATTTTCAGGAGATTTCAAAAAAGCATTTATTACCCTCAAAGGACATGCTTTATCCCCTGTAGCACAGCAATTTATTGACTTCTACAAAGCATATGTATAAGCCTCACGATACTAATTTATATGATATGGTATTTATAATTTATCGTATGAGATTTTGTACAGTTATGAACATTAATACAATACATAAAAGAAGACCTAGTACAT
>CAKPSA010000171.1 GCA_934183145.1 uncultured Veillonella sp. | reverse complement strand
CTTGTCTTTATCGTCTTTTTTGTCTGCTTTTTCGTCCTTAGCAGCCTCTTTTTTAGGCTGTGCTTTTACAGGATTGTAATAACCTTCAGAGATAGCTGATTGTGCACTAGCAGGAACGGAGAAGTCAGAAGCAGGGGTGTTGGCAAGAGCGTTAGCCATGAATTGACCCCACATAATAGCTGGTGTAGTACCACCTGTAATGCCGTGTAATGTTTCAGAGCCGTAGTCGTCACCAATCCAAACGGCAGCTACAAGATCAGGTGTATAACCAACGAACCAAGCATCCTTGGAATCATCTGTTGTACCTGTTTTACCAGCTGCAGGTCGACCGATTGCTGCATTACCACCAGTACCACCGTTAATAACAGATTCTAGCATACTTGTGATGATGGCTGCATCTTTTTCATCTACAACGCGTTTTTCTTGAATGGAGTTTTCTTCCACAACTTGACCATTGCGGTCTACAATTTTAACGATTGCTGTAGGTTGAACCTTGATACCACCATTAGCGAGTACGCCATAGGCTTGTACCATTTCAAGAGGTGTAACACCATGAGTTAAACCACCAAGTGCTGTAGACAAGTTATTATCTTGATCTGTAAGGGTAGTAATACCCATTTCCTTAGCAAGTTTAATAATCTTGGACATACCTACTTCATCAGCAATTTTTACGGCAGCTACGTTACGAGAATGTTGTAATGCGTAGCGGTATGTAATATTACCTTCGAAGTCATTTTCATAGTTTTTAGGGCTCCAGTTACCAAATGTAACAGGGCTATCATCTACGATAGAACCAGGAGTTTTACCAGATTGAATAGCGGCTAAATATACAAATGGTTTCATAGTGGAACCTGGTTGACGTTCTGCTTGTGTAGCACGGTTAAATGCATCATCACCACGGCCACCAACCATAGCCATAATATAACCATTATGAGGATTCATAGCTACGATAGCACCTTGAGGTTGATGTAAACCATTGCTATCAGTGTAGTAGTTAGGCAAGTTTTGCATTGCTGCTACAGCTGCATTTTGTGCATCCATATCAAGGGTAGTATAAATTTTTAAACCATCTTTATAGATTGCATCGTCACCATATTTTTCAGAAACTTGTGCAATAACATAGTTAATGAAGTAAGACGCATTAGATTTTTCATGCGTTTGTTCTTGTTTTGCCACTAAGCCTAAATCTGCTTGACGCGCTTGATCGGCTTGCTCTTGTGTAATGTAACCGTATTTAACCATTTGGCCTAATACAACGGCTTGACGTTTTTTACTAGCCTCCAAATCATTGAATGGAGAGTAGTAGTTAGGACTTTGTGGTAAGCCCGCAATGAGCGCTGCTTGGGCAAGCGTTAATTGGCTGGCATCCTTACCAAAGTATACATGAGCTGCAGATTGTACACCGTATGCACCTTGACCAAAGTAGATTTGGTTCATGTACATTTCAAGGATTTCATCCTTTGTGTAATGTTGTTCAATTTTTAGTGCTAGCAATGCTTCAGAAATTTTACGCTTAAATGTTCTGTCTTGAGATAAGAATGCATTACGCGCTAACTGTTGAGTGATAGTAGAACCACCTTCAGATACGCCACTATGAACAAGGTTAACCCATACAGCACGCAAGATACCAACTGGGTCGATACCGTGATGGGAGTAGAAGCGAGAGTCCTCAGTAGCAACAAAGGCATTTTGTAAATCCTTTGGTACATCTTTTAACGGTACTGGTAATCTGTTTTCTGTGGAATGAACCGTTGTGATGAGATTACCATGGACATCGTAAATTTGAGACGATGCAGAAGGACGTACATTAGATACATCTGGTAGGTTAGACAGTGTGGCACTGATAAAACCACAGCCACCTCCGGCTACGATGAGTATAAGGAGAAGGGCACAAATCCAAAATAGACGCTTTGGACTTGTTTTCTTCGGTGTAGAGCTGCTACCGTTAGAACGGCGGCTGCTTCTCGCATTTGAGTTATTACCCATAGAGTCACCTCTTTTTTCTTTTGTTAGTAAATATAACGTAAATTCTATTACGCAGTTATAAATATTATATCATAAATGGCTTAAAACCAATACTATATATATAATTGTGAAAGTTTTTAGATAATGGTATACTAAAACAATAGTATTTCGAGGAGGATTATCATGGTTAGTGCTCAAGAACAAGTGCGCCAAATTAAACATGGCGTAGCAGATTTAATTAACGAACAAGATCTTGTAAAGAAAATAGAAAAATCCATTAAGGAAAATAAACCTTTAGTTGTAAAACTAGGTTTGGACCCAACAGCGCCAGATATTCATTTGGGACATACAGTACCACTTCGTAAACTACGTTTGTTCCAAGAATTTGGTCATCAAGTCGTAATCGTTATCGGTGGTTTCACTGCACGTATTGGTGATCCTACTGGTAAAAGCGTTACTCGTCCACCACTTACAAAAGAAGAAGTATTGAAAAATGCTGAAACATATAAAACACAAATCTTCAAAGT
>CAKPSA010000170.1 GCA_934183145.1 uncultured Veillonella sp. | reverse complement strand
CTATCTTTAATTGTAACATATTTTATAGCCCCCATGGGTATTCTTGGATACGCTTTTTACATAATCAATATACATAACCGAATACAAAAAAAGACCGCTAATGCGGTCTTTTTCTATATTATTAGCTTTTTTATGCACCTACATAGAGTAGGTAGATGTTCATAACGGTTACCACAATACCAATGCCCCATAATAGTACATTCGTATATGTATGGTTCGCATATTGCCCCATCACCTTGCGGCTACTAGTCATATAAAGCTGCAAAAAAATAGTTATCGGCAGTTGCAAGCTCAAGAACATTTGAGAGATCAACAAGGCTTGGAATGAATCAGTAACGAATACAATCAAAAGCAATGCTGGAATATAGGTTAATGCCAAGCCTAATCGCGTATGGAAGTCTTTCATATCGTAAGACTCACCAAACATACCGGCAAAGATACTTGCCCCTGCCATACCTGCCGTAGCAGATGATGCAAAGCCCGCAAAGAGCAATGCGATAGCAAAGATTGTACCTGCTGCAGGTCCAATGAGAGGTCGCAACAGTTCCTCAGCCTGTTCAAGCTCTGTAACTTCAATGCCATGAGCAAAGAACACGGCCGCCGCCAATAAGATCATGGCAGAGTTAATCATCCATCCAATACCCATAGATAATAGGGTGTCTAGGAATTCATAACGCAATTGGCGCTTCATTACAGAAGGATCTTGCGTATTGAACTGGCGACTTTGGATGATTTCTGAGTGCAAGAACAAATTGTGAGGCATAATAACAGCCCCTAAGATACTCAAAATAACGAGCATCGATTCATTAGGAACCTTAGGATCTACCCAACCAATACCAGCTGCCGCCCAATCTACATTGACCA
This sequence comes from uncultured Veillonella sp., assembly GCA_934183145.1. Lineage (GTDB taxonomy): Bacteria > Bacillota > Negativicutes > Veillonellales > Veillonellaceae > Veillonella. The sequence continues at coordinate 1,632 of CAKPSA010000170.1, read as the reverse complement.
TATTGACCTCTACGAGGTACGCCAACGCAATAAGGGATACGAATCCTGCAATGATACGCTCTAGCTTCCGATAAGAGTTTGTTATGAGCATAATGGTACAGATAACAGCCGTCAAGATACTGCCTATCAAAAGAGGAATGCCAAAGAGCATTTTCAATGCGATGGCTGCGCCGATAAACTCGGCTAGTGCCGTTGCTGCCGCTGCAATGCCTGCCGTACTCAATACGAACCTAGACACATATCGCGGCAAGAATTCATAAGCACATTCAGATAAGCATTGGCCTCGTACAATGCCTAAGTGGGCCACGTTATGTTGCAATAAAATAAGCATAATCGTAGATAGCGTAACTACCCACAATAGTTCATATCCATAACTAGCACCAGCAGCGAGATTTGCTGCCCAGTTGCCAGGGTCGATGAACCCAACCGTGACGATGATGCCAGGCCCAATATATTTAAAGACCTCGCTCACCTGTTGTTTACCGTTTTGGTGGACGGTAAACAGCTGTTTCTTAAAAAAATCAATCATTATAACTCCTTAAATAGGGTTATAGAGTGAAAGTCATCTCCGTTTGCATGCGAGCATCGGTTTTAGATTTTGTATCCTTACCACCTGTATAACGGATACGCACATTATTATTTACTTTAACGCGAGAGTCATCAATTTTGAACTTCTTCATTTTCTCTTTGATTTGTTCATCAGTTAAAGCGCGCTCTTCTGGTTTTGCCACTTCGTCAGTAGCTGCATCTAAAGCCTCTTGTTGAGATTTAGATACTTGGTATGTTTTACCAGATTTCTTAGCCTTTTCAGCACGTTTTTCGTCTAATTTTTGATGGCGCTCTCGGGTAACCTTCTTATCGCGAGCAATACGATAATCCATTACATCACGCATATTTTCTTGGTAAATACGCAACGCATATTGGCGGTCGTTATCGTTCATTTGCTCCCGTTTTGTTACGACTTCATCGATAAGCGGCATGAGTTCATCCTTTGTATAGCTTGTACTGCCATCAAAGACAAAACCATGTGTATCTGTAATAGCACCGTGCTTAATTAGTGTTTGTAATGCTGTATACGTCCAATCATTTGGCGTAATCACACCTGCACTCACATGATGTTGTGCTTTGCTAGAGCTACTAACAGTCTCTACATCGGCACTCACACCATCTACCATAGGGCGTGCGCTTGGAATAGCAATGCTTTCAGCATGCGCGAAACCAACAGAGGCAACGAGACATAATGCACCGATACCCATAGCGCGACGAAATAAATGTATGTGACGTGTATATTTTGTATTCATTAGAGTCTCCTTAAAATTACATTTTATACAATCTATTATATGAAACCCCTTATCATACGTCAACTCTATAACCTTACACACCTGTATAAATCAATATTTACAAGACCGCAAGCTCACTTGAGCCCTTACACGTTTAGGTCTATACCCAGTAAATACCACAATAAGCAAAAAGACCTCACATCGCTTGATGTGAGGTCTCAGCATGGCGGAGGATTAGGGATTCGAACCCTAGCGACGGTAACCCGCCCTAACGATTTAGCAAACCGTCCTCTTCAGCCTCTTGAGTAATCCTCCATGCTTTACTGGGTAATCATATCATACCCAATAAGGC
>CAKPSA010000169.1 GCA_934183145.1 uncultured Veillonella sp. | reverse complement strand
AAAAAACCTCAACCCATAAAAGGTTAAGGTTCTTTATTTATCTATATCGATTGAAGAGATATAAGGATCCTAAAATAACAGGCGCTCCAATATAGAGGCCCATATTTGGTATTTCGCCCAATAAAAAGGCTGCTACTATGGCTGCCACAATTGGCGAGATATACATAAAGTTAGTTACATCAGACACCTTTTCAGCATGTTCAAAGGCATAGCTCCAGAATACAAATCCTAGTGCACTGGAAAAGAATGCTAAATACAGCATAGCTAGTTTTGCACTAATAGGTGCATTCACGATCATTTCAATAGCATGATCTGCAAATGGTAATGCCATAATAGCACCTGTAAACATGGACCACATGGCAATGGTAATAGAATTATATCCTTTTAAGCTTAGCCCTCGATTCAGAATATTATAGATTGCAAACAGTACCATCCCTATTAATGTCCATATGGCGCCCATGGGAATCGTTAAGGTTGAGTTCCAAAGGATAATAACCGCTACACCTATAAAGGCTGTTACCGTGAAAAGCCACCCAATAGGTCGTATTCTATCTTTATAAACGATCAATGCCATCAGTGCTGTTACCATCGGCGTTAATGCCATAATAATACTCGATGTGGCGGCTGGTATAGTGCGAAGACCTTCATTAAATACAACTTGGTAAACAAAGTTCCCTGTAGCACCTAACAAAATATATATGCCCCATTCACGCCAAGATGTAGGGATGTGTAATCCTTTGAATACACCAATAATCAGCATGAGTATAGCACCGCATACTACCCTCGCTACAGAGAGAGTCAATGCGTCTACAGATTGTAATGCCACTTTTCCGAAAGGGAACGCCGTAGCCCATACGGCAATGGTAGCAGATGCCCCTAAAATGGCTTTCATTTTATTTGTCATTAGCATCCACCTTTCTATGTAATTCCATAATCAATACTATCTAAATATTACCACAATAAGTCCCTACAATTCCAAAAAGATACATTACACCATATCGAATACTTTCTATTCGTTGATATAAATTTTCATTATTTAAAAATAATATAAAATTAGATTATTAAAACATATCTATTCCAACAAACCAAGTAAACGCTATATATCTAATGAACTTTCCAAGTATTTTTAATATTATTAAATTACAAATAATATCTATTCTTCCTAAAATCGCATAGCATGTATTGAAAATATATATCATTTAAAATTTGTTAAATTGGGACAAACATTGTACACTATAGGCATAGAAATCTATAGTTATATCCTTTTATGGAGGTGCAAAATGCAACATACTGCATGGAAAGAATTTAACACAGGTGTGTGGGATAAAGCCGTCGATGTACGCGACTTTATCCAAAGAAACTATATCCCCTATGAAGGGGACGATTCCTTCCTTGCTGGTCCTACAGAAAGAACGACAAAATTATGGGACCAAGTAATGAAGCTTTATGAAGAAGAACGTGAAAAAGGCGGCATGCTCGATGCTGATACTTCTGTGGCCACACACATTACTGCCCATGCGCCAGGATATATCGACAAAGACCTTGAAACGATCGTTGGTTTGCAAACTGATAAACCATTAAAACGCGCTATGTTCCCTTATGGTGGCTTGCGTACAGCAAAATCCGCTATTGAAGAATACGGCTTCAAAATGGATCCGCAAACAGAAGACTTTTTCAAAAAGCATCGCAAAACGCACAATGACGGCGTATTTGATGTATATACACCAGAAATGCGTGCAGCTCGTACAGCTCATATCGTAACTGGTTTGCCTGATGCTTACAGCCGTGGCCGTATCATTGGCGACTATCGTCGTATCGCGTTGTATGGTATTGATTACCTCATCGAAGACAAAAAAGAACAATTTAGCATTACAATGGGCGATATGCTTGAAGATGTAATTCGCGATCGTGAAGAAATCCAAGAACAAATTCGTTCCTTGAAGGAATTGAAAGAAATGGCTGCGTCTTACGGTTACGATATTTCTGGACCAGCTAAAGACGTTAAAGAAGCTATGCAATGGATCTACTTCGGCTACCTTGGCGCTATTAAAGAGCAAAATGGTGCTGCTATGTCCATCGGTCGTAACTCTACATTCCTAGACATCTACGCAGAACGTGACCTTCGCAATGGTACATATACAGAAGAACAAATCCAAGAGTTCGTAGATCACTTCATCATGAAATTGCGCATGGTTCGCTTCGCACGTATCCATGAATACAATAACTTGTTCACGGGCGACCCTGTTTGGACTACTGAGTCCATCGGTGGTATGGGTACTGACGGCCGCACATTGGTTTCCAAAATGTCCTTCCGTTATCTACATACATTGACTAACCTTGGCCCTGCTCCAGAACCAAACCTCACTGTATTGTGGTCTCCTCGCATGCCAATCGGCTTCCGCCGCTTCTGTGCAAAATTATCCATTGAAACATCTTCCATCCAATACGAAAACGACGACTTAATGCGTCCTAACTCTGGTGATGACTACGCTATTGCATGCTG
>CAKPSA010000168.1 GCA_934183145.1 uncultured Veillonella sp. | reverse complement strand
CAATACCAAGGCACTGAATTGCCACAATTCATTCAAGACATTGCGGCAGCAGGCGGTCTTGTGAACTTTGCGAAAAACCGCAAATAAGGGTTTACTATATATTGGAGAGGTAATATGAGCGAAAAGAATATCGTATTGATTCCTGGTGATGGTATCGGTACTGAGATTATTGCTGCAGCGAAGGCTGTGTGTGATGTGGCTTTTGAGAAAGCCGGTGTAAAGGTTAATTGGATTGATAAAAAAGCGGGCGGTGCGTCTATTGATGCTTACGGTGTGCCTTTGACTGAGGATACTATCGAGGCTTGTAAAGCGGCTGATGCTGTATTGCTTGGTGCTGTAGGCGGTCCTAAATGGGATAATGTAGATCCTTCTATCCGTCCTGAAAAAGCAATCCTTGGCCTTCGTAAGGAGCTTGGTTTGTTCTGTAACTTGCGTCCTGTAAAAATCTATCCTTCTTTGCAAGAGTATTCCCCACTTAAAAAAGAACTCGTACAAGATGTAGATTTCGTTATCGTTCGTGAGTTGACTGGTGGTATTTACTTCGGTGAACGCGAAGAGGCACAAGGCGAAGGTGCTAACGAGTTTGCTTGGGATAAAGAAACGTACAGCCGTTACGAAGTAGAGCGCATCATGGATATCGCTATGGAAACAGCTCGCAAACGCAACAAAAAGGTTGTATCCGTAGATAAAGCAAATGTATTGGCTTCTTCTCGTTTGTGGCGTAAAATCGCTCAAGAGAAAGCAGCTGCTAATCCAGATATCGCAACAGATTACTTCTATGTAGATAACACAGCGATGCAACTCGTTGTAAATCCTGCACAATTCGACGTTATCGTTACAACAAACTTGTTCGGCGATATCTTGTCTGACGAAGGCGCTGTTATCTCTGGTTCTATCGGGCTTTTACCATCTGCATCCATGGGTACAGGCACAGCATTGTACGAACCAATCCACGGTTCCGCACCAGACATCATGGGCCAAAACTTGGCGAACCCATTGGGCACAATCTTGTCCGCAGCTATGATGTGCCGTCATTCCCTTGATTTACCACAAGTGGCTGACGCTATTGAAAAAGCTGTTGAACAAGTCCTCGTTGATGGTTATCGCACAGGCGATATCTACCGCGAAGGTTTGAAACGCGTTGGCACAACAGAAATGGCACAAGCTGTTATTGAACGACTTTAATATTATGAAAGAAGAGAGAGGGGAAGGCCCTCTCTTTTTGACCGGAAGATGTCATGTTACCATATTTTTTATTAGCGTTATCAATTGGGTTAGAGTTATTTGCAACGACTATGCTGAAAGCATCTGATGGCTTTACTAGACCGTTGCAGACCATTGCGTGCGCACTGGGATATGTAGGATCTTTTTATACGTTAACACATGTGTTGAACTATATTCCGCTGAGCGTTACGTATGCTACTTGGTCTGGTGTGGGGCTTGTGGTGACGACATTGATTTCTGTCTTTATATTTAGTGAAGGAATTAATATTTATACTGTATTGGGGATCGCTTTAATTGTAGTAGGCGTTGTGATCCTTAATTTATGGGGACGATGATATTTCCTGATATGGTTTAAAATGTCTAGGTACGACAGAAGTGGCACAAGCTATTATTTAACGTTTGTAGTTATGTAAGGTCGTGCATCTTGACTAGTTCTCTGATTTCTATCATATAGTCAGATGCATGATCCTATATCATGTGCGGTAAAAGAACGCTTACGACATTGCATCGCATTTGGTGAGGTATTTTATAGCTTGTATTTAGTATAGTTTTAAAATGAGGTGTTTATCATGAAAGCAACTATGTACAGAAATCTCACTATTACTGCGTTATTAATGGCTTTAGCAATTATGATTCCTATCGTAATGCCATTGAAAGTCGTCATACCACCAGCCTCTTACACACTGGCGAGTCACGTGCCAATCTTTTTGGCTATGTTTTTGTCGCGTAAATCGGCAGCCTGTGTAGTTATTGGCTCTACGTTAGGGTTCTTTGTAGCAGGATTTCCTATCGTTATTGTTATGCGTGCAGCATCACATATCTTTTTTGCTTTGCTAGGTGCCTGGTATCTTAAAAATCACATGGAAGTATTATCTAATGCTTTTTCCTTTGTGACTTTTAACTTTGTGTGCGCTTTGATTCATGCTGTTGCTGAAGTATTAGCTTGCTTGTTATTTTATACTACAACTACTGCTCCAAATATTGATATTATCTATGTCGTATTTGTTCTTGTTGGTGGTGGTACTATCATTCACAGCATGGTTGATGGATATATTGCGCTATATATCTATAAAGCTATCCCAGGATTATCTAAGACTGGAAATGAATAATCGGATGTTATCCTAGATTATCTAGTCCGGATAATAAGCAATCCACTATTAAAACTGCATATAGTCGTAACCACTCATGGGAAATCTATTGTACGCTAATGTATAGAATTTGATTATCTATGGGTGGTTTTTATATTAATTCTCAAATCTGTACCTGCAGATACAGACTTAA
>CAKPSA010000167.1 GCA_934183145.1 uncultured Veillonella sp. | reverse complement strand
TCTATAACGTTGTTCAAATCATATCACAAATTTTTAGTATTGCAAGCATTTTATAGTATCTTTTTTTAGGGTACAAAACTTTTTGAAAAATTTTTATCCAGTAATCATCATAATTCTATCACTTTTGATAGTACCTATCTAAAATAATTCTACTATTCAAATTGTTTGCACCCCTATATAATGAGGTCATCAGCTGAACACAATAACAATTGCTAAGTAAACTTTACTAACATGTATATGGATATGAAATACTCAATTACATTTAAAGGACTATGCTCTCAATAAAAGAGACTTTCACAAAAGGAGAATCAACATGAACATTTTAGTAATCGGTGCAAACGGTAAAGCAGGTCATCGTATTGTAGAAAAAGCCCTCAAAGCAGGTCATCAAGTAACAGGCGTTGTTCGCCGCGAAGGTGCGATTAAAGGTATTCCAACTATCGTAAAAGATGCATTGCAATTAACAAAACAAGAATTAACTCAATTTGATGTAGTAGTGAACGCTACAAGCGCTTTCGCACCAGATATGTATCATTTACCAGCAGATTTGACATTATTATTAGTGAAAACATTGACTAATACAAATACACGCCTCATATCTATAGGTGGTGCAGGCAGTCTCTATGTAGACGAAGATCACACAGTTCAACTAAATGATACACCAGAGTTTCCTCCAGAATTCCTAGTTCGTTCCAAAACTCATGCTAAATCTGACGATATCTTGCGTAAATTCAGCAATGTAGACTGGACAATGTTTACCCCACCACCAATCTTAGATGCAGAAGGTCCTGAATCTAATGACTATATATTAGGTAATGAAAATCTTATCTTGAACAAAGAAGGTAAGCCTTATATCTCTTATGATACATTCGCACAAATTCTAGTAGACGAAATCAACAACCACAAGTTTAGTCGTCAACGTTTTACGGCAGTACAAAACTAATACAAATAAATAGCAAGATTATAGACTAAAAAACAAAAAGAGCCTCTATGGACATTCCTTTACCAGTAAGGAATCCATAGGGGCTCTTGTTTATATATTAAGTTTATACCTAAATAAGTTGATTTACATCATATTTAAAGGAAGCTATTCTTTCAGCCGCAGTTTTTTGCCATTCTGTAGGTGCTGTATCATCCTTTTCAAGGAAGAATCCAGAGTCGAGGTAGCGAATGATGATATAGTTGGAATCCTTTTGGTCAAAGCCATTTCCACGACTGAAGTCGATACCATGACCTGTATTGCGCGTTACGATGGCTTCTAATAATGGCAACGTAATAGCATTTAAGGTTATTTTCATATCAGGGGAATCAAAAATCTTTTTAAGGAAAGAGCTAGGCTTTTCTTCCTTATAGACTAATAATTTACTAATCGTACCATTAGAGGCACATACTACGCGACGGATTTCATTAATAGGAATATCTACCTTACCATTTGAAATAACACCGTTTTTAATAGTGATTTCGCGTTTCCCCATAATGGAATAATCTAACGATAATTGAAGGGTATCTAAATTTGCAGGGAAATCTGCAGTCAATTTATAGCGAGCAAAGGCAGCAATGATTGCTTTTGTTTCGCGGATATTGTGACCAGCATTAGATCCTTTACGGTCAGTATCTAAATCTTGACCTTCTATATTTTTCCAATTATGGTCTCTGAACGTAATCGTATAATTACTGTTTGAATTCAAATATCTTGTAAGATATAGCTCATTTACATCTTTAAAATCAATATCAGTCGTAACAGTACCATTTGTATCTTTACAGAGCACACCATTGTAACTAATTGTTAACGTACGATCATTATCTTCAAAAACAACAGGATTTGTGTCGAATACAGAAATCATAGCCCTCTCCTTTTCACGACTCCACACACATATTTCAATGCATACATCGATTAAATATATTAATCAAATATTCTTAACCTAATCATACACCTTCTATATAGGATTATACAAATGATATATTTCTGCCTTTATAGTTATAAAATTATGATTCCTAAGAAAACAAAAGACACCAATCATCCGATTGGTGTCTTTATAATATAAGAATCTAGTTCATAATAATTCTATATCATTGAACAGATGCAATTATCATCTATTTCATATCAAACAAAACAGAGTTTTCTAAGAAAATATGCTCATGAAGTCCTTCTTCTAAGGCTTTCATGGTTTTAAATACATACACATAAGTAGCACAGCCATCTGCTGGTGCAGTGTAATGATTGGTCAATGCACTTAAGGATTCTAAGAGAACACCTGCCGCTTCGTGTTCGGCACGGAGTTCATCAAAATCTACAGGTTTACCTGCTATAAACTCTGGAAAGTCCACATGTTCTTCATGACGGAAATGAGGAACGAGGGCTGATTTCAGTTGAAGGAAGGTTTGATAAATCTTCGTCAACTCTGCTCCATGATGGTCATAGTGTACATTAAGGAGCTTTGCTAAGCCTTGATCAATTTCATCAATCATATCCAATTGTTCTCGATGATAGTTGTGAACGATGTAATC
>CAKPSA010000166.1 GCA_934183145.1 uncultured Veillonella sp. | reverse complement strand
GCGCCAAATTATTTGGAGTACAATTCGACGATAAGTGTTTCGTTAACTTCGATAGGAAGTTCTTCACGTTGAGGAAGACGAGTGAAAGTGCCTTTGAAGCCTTCCAAGTCTTTTTCAATGTAAGGAAGTTCGAAAGAACGAAGTTCTTGGAAATTAGTTTTGAACATTTCGTTGTCGCGGGAAGCTTCACGAAGTTCAATAACATCACCTGGTTTGCAGGAGTAGGATGGAATGTCTACACGACGACCATTTACCAAAATGTGGCCATGGTTTACCATTTGACGAGCTTGACGAATGGAGTTACCGAAGCCGATGCGATATACAAGGTTATCAAGACGTTGTTCCAAAAGGATCAACATGTTTTGACCTGTAACACCTTGCATTTTTTTCGCTTTATCATAATAGCGTACGAACTGGCGTTCTAGCAAGTTGTAGTAAGCTTTAACTTTTTGTTTTTCTAATAATTGTGTGCCATACTCAGACATTTTTTTCTGACGTTGGTCTTTTTTGACGCGATTCAAGGCTTTTGCGTGACCGAATACGTTCACACCAAAGCGACGACAAAGTTTGAATCGAGCCTCTCTTCTCGTTGCCATGTGATTATCACCTCATAAGATTAATATAAACCTGTACCTACACGGAATGGTACTCATGTATAATATCATTTTCATTTAGTTATGTCAATTATTGATAATGGTGAAAGTCATTGAAATAAGTGCATAATAGCATTTATTTATCACTATTTTTTACGATAATATTGCTCACTATATCGATTGTGCATGCTTCATCATATTTTATAGATTTAGATGAAAAAACAATTATAGTATGCTACAATATTAATAAGAAAGGTAATAGGTATCATTGGAGTTTTATGTCAATATTGGGGGAATACTATGAAAGAGTTACCTACAATGCAAGAGCTACAAAGTTTTATTACCTATAATAAAACAGGAAGCTTTACATTAGCTGCACAATCTATGAATATTACACAATCAGCTTTCAGCGCTCAAATGAAAAAATTAGAGCGTCTAGTTGGTGTGAAATTAATATCCCGCTCTACAAGAGGTAGCCGTTTGACACCTGAAGGCGAATTATTCCTACCAGAAGCAGAGCAAGTTCTTGATACATTGGAGCGCGCTATCCAATCCATTCGTTTAGCCAGCAAGGTAGAGCGTCCAATATTAAATATTGGTGTATTACGTAGTTTAGGTGATATTCGTCTTAATGGCTATGTATCCCACTTCTTCCAAAACCATCCTGAGTTTTCAGTCAGTATTTACGACATGGAAGAAGAAGAGTTAATGCTCGACTTGCGCGAAAACCGCATCGACATTGCCCTCCTTTACTTGCCAAACAACAAAGATATGTCAGCCTATGAATCTACGGCTTTACGAGAAGATGAATTCGTATACTATGCACCAAATCTCATCGATGGTATGGAGGTTGCTAGTTTAAAGGCAATTCAACAACAGCCTTTACTTATGTATCCACCTAAGTACTTTATGTATCGTACATTGAAAAACTATGTTGGTAACGGTCAACAAAACCTACACATTAGAGGTAGCCGTTTATCTAATCCATATACAATGATCGACTACTGTAAGAAAAATAATTCAGGTTGCATCGTAGCACGCCAAATCTTAAATTCTTTAAATATCAATGATGGCTACATACCTTTAGAAAAACCGTTTAAACTACAAGTGTGCTTCGCATTCAGGAAGAATAACTCTAAATCCGAAACAATGCATACCTTTATGGATTATGTGCATAGCGAATCACCAGCACGTTTATAAGAACAAACCAAAGCCCGTACACATATAGGTGTATGGGCTTTTTTATTGTCATCTACCGCAACAAGTTGTACAATAGAGAATAGATTTCAATTAATATTGCGAGGTTATTATGCTATTATCTATTTTCTTCTTTATCTTGGCCGGCTTAGCCGAAATCGGTGGTGGCTATTTAGTATGGCTCTATATGCGCGACGATAAAAGCCCTGTATATTTACTAGCTGGTGCTTTCATCCTGTTCTTATACGGTATTATCCCTACCTTTCAACCAGAAGCAAGCTTCGGTAAAGTTTACGCAGCCTATGGCGGCGTATTTATCGCCCTCTCCATCCTATGGGGTTGGCTCATCGATGGTTTGCGACCAGACACATATGATATCCTCGGAGGTCTCGTATGCCTTGTAGGCGTCTATATCATCATGTATGCGCCACGGTAAATACTCAGAATAACTACCACTACATTAATTACAAAGAGTACAACTACTCCAGTTGTACTCTTATTTTTTATTTCTATAACTATTGTTTTATATAGATATCTATTTCTCTGTAACTATCATTTTAAATAAATAACTATTAGTTTACCTATAAATATTTATTATCTACTATAACAAAAAAGCGGTCATCCGAAGATAACCGCTTACGTTGGTGGACGATGACAGGATCGAACTGCCGACATCCTGCTTGTAAGGCAGGCGCTCTCCCAGCTGAGCTAATCGTCCA
>CAKPSA010000165.1 GCA_934183145.1 uncultured Veillonella sp. | reverse complement strand
ACGTTTTTCAAGCAATCGGCCCAAGAGGGACACGATGATAATTAGAATGCCATAAATGATGGCTGCATCGACGAATAACTCAAGGTAGCGCTGACTATTGCCGCCCATGAGGTCCGCCTTACGCATCATATCCACAACGCCGACGTTAAAGATAAGCGCCGTCCCTTTCAACATGCCGATAACGAGGTTCGTCAACGGTGGAATGCTCATGGTGAAAGCCTGTGGCAAGATGATGCGCACATAGCTTTGAAACTCGGTCATACCAAGACTTTTAGCGGCTTCCTTCTCACCAGGAGCCACCGCATCTATGCTGGAGCGCATGATTTCAGCGCTATACGCTGCAATATGTAATGTAAACACAGCGTACACGAATACGAGGCCTGGTACATTTCTCATGTTAAGCCCCATATGGGACATGATTTCTGGCACCCCAAAGTAGATGAGGAAGAGCTGTACCAAGAACGGCGTACCACGCATAAAGGAGATAAATACGATAAATAATTGGTTTAATACTGGTACCTTCTTGAGGCGAATGATGGCTATGATAGAGCCTAAAATAACACCTAAGATGGCAGAAATAACGGTAATGAGCACCGTTACGTGCACATAATTCAAGAGCTGTGGAAACGCTTGGATCATGTAGGACACATCAAAATACTTGCCCACAATAGCACCTCGCTTCTAGACATAATAGAATAAGGCCGCCAAGGCGGCCTATTCGTTATTTTTGTGTTGGATCGAATGTGTAATCCCCACCAAGATATTGTTCAGAAAGTTTTTTCAACGTACCGTCAGCACGCATTTCTTTCATCGTTTTATCGATTTTTTCGTTCACTTGTTTCATGTCGTCTGTACGTTTAGACAAGAAGTAAGTTGGTACTACTGCCAATACATCGCCTACCGCTTTGAGTGGCAAGCCACGGTCTTTAATAGCAGAGTTGATAACGTATTCGTACTCACCTGCTGCATCGGCACGGCCTGTAGCAACGAGGTTCAATGTTTCGGCACCCGCTTTATCTGTGTAGATAATGTCGATTGGTGGATTTGCTGTTTCGTTGAATTGTTTTACTAATTCGTTGAACTCAGAAGATGTAGTAACGGCAATTTTTTTGCCTTTCAAATCATCTAGTTTAGAAATATCGTTGCGATCGTTTTTAACTACTAATTTACGTGTAGAGTAGTTGTTAGGCTCGTTTGTGTAGTAGTATTTTGCTTCACGAGTTGGGTTACGACGCATTTGGTTGGCAATCATATCCACTTGGCCTGCATCCATCGCTACGAAGGCAGCATCAACGGCCATCGGTTTGAAGTTGAAGTGAAGGTCTGGATTACGACGTTCAATTTCTTTCAACAATTCTACGTCAAAACCTGTAAGGTTGCCGTTATCATCTGTATAGGAATACGGGCGAACTGTACCACGTGTAGCTACGTTAATCACTTTCGCATCAGGATTTACCTTTGCGTCCTTAGATGTGTCATCGCCGCAACCAGCTACTACAAGCACTCCTAGTGCCAATGCGCCGATGGCGAATAATTTCGTCAATTTCTTTGTATTAAACATGTAAAACTCCTTCTTTTCGCAATGTTTGCAGGAATGGCTCCACCTTATTTGTATGGGTAAAAGCCTCCATAAGTCTATCTATTTGATCAGCCTTCAACATGAGGTCTAATTTAATGCGTATATCCTCTAAGGTGAGAGGATTGTTTGGCGATCCTTTCGGATTGTTCACCATTTCTGTGAAAGTTTCACCATTCTTCAAGGTAACGGTTACTTGTGTAATCCGCTCTGTTTGGGATACCTTCGGCAAATCATAGACACGCTCTATACGCGCCATATAGTCTCGTACTGATTGGTCTATGGTATCTATCTTAAATAGTTCGTCCTGTACCGCCCCATACGCAAGGACTTGGTACACGACGTACTCTATGGAAAACTGCCCTTCTCGACCTGTACTAGGCGATGTATAGCGCAATGCCGCATCAGCGCCAGGCGGGAAATGTACAGTAACTCTATCTATACCATCCCAAAGGGAAGAAACGAGGGTGGCACATAGTCTACGTTTACCTTGCTCCTCTGCATCTGGTGAAACGTTGTAGTGCTTAGACACATACGAAGAAGATGTAGTATATATACTATGTGCCACGATTTCTGCTGCTTCAGCGCCACAAATGGCTGCCGAGCAATACGGGTGGACCTTCATCCATAAACCAGGCTCAATGAGTTGTCCTGGCGCTAGCCAACGACTAGCGATGTCATTTGATGTAACAGTAATATTACCGATGGTTTTAAACCAACCCCGTTCCGGATCAAATGGTTTTGTACTCGTTTGAAGTAAGGTATGTTGTAACAGTTCGTAAGCCCATACACCATTGCGTGCTGCTAGTCCCGCATGGAGCGGCTTACCATCTGTACCACTTTGAAAGAACATGCCCGCCGATTGAGTAGCAGCCAGAGACAGGAGCTGAGCCAAGCTTTCACCATGAAGGCCTCGCAAAGCGCCTATAGCGGCCGCCGC
>CAKPSA010000164.1 GCA_934183145.1 uncultured Veillonella sp. | reverse complement strand
ATATTACAGGGTTAGTCATCGTTTGTACCCTTTACATAGCTTTCCATTTTTGGTCTTAAATCTAGTACGACTTCCCAAGCTTCTAATGATGGAGCCTTATGATGTGCAATAAATTCTTTTATGATCTGTAATGCCTCTTGAGGGCCTAGCTCGTTTTTACCATATATGATGGACCCCTGCTCTCCAGCATTAGTTAAACTAAGCTCTATATGTAATAAATCGGTATCTTGATCACTACAAACTTGCACAAAATTATACATTTTATTATCTATGGGAATTGCCTTTGATGGTGATATAACTACAAAGTCCTGTTCTTGATCCTCAATAGCGTAGAGATTTTTCTCTACTTCTTTTAAAGTTATACCTTCATATTTGTACTCACCTACATCGATAGACCAATCCGTATATGTTTTCTCAAATGTATCTGTCATATGTATCGCCTCTCCTTTACGATATATTAGAATAGGGTTTCTAATTGACCTGCCATATCTGCTATAAACTCATCAAATTTACAAAGTTCTTGTAACTCTTGATGTTCTGTATCATAACAACCAATCTTTTTAGATTTTGGATCCCACACAACTTGCCAATGATCATATTCACCTAACTCTTTAGATAGACGCAATAGGTTACGGCGGCCTACTTTAAATGGAATTGTATCAATAAGAGGGAAAAATTCTATGGATATAAAATCAGAATCTGGTAATTCAAAATAGAGAGTATCTCCCTCTAAAAACGATACTAACCCCTTTGGTAATTTAAATGGTTTTAATTGACCCATTTTATTCTGTTTATCATGGTACTCCGTAGGCTCTAATGTTCTAAAGTATTCCGCCATTTCCATATCGCCACGTTCAATGGCAATACTATAGGGACGCATACCATCCTTTTCCGTGATAGTCACATCCGCACCATGTTCTACCAAGTATTTACACATCTTTAAATCCACATACCGCGCTGCTACGCACAATGGAGTTGGCTTAAAAGGATACACAGAATCAGGCTTGTTGTAATTAATATCTACACCATTATTTATAAAAAAATCTAGGACGTCATAATTTTCATCTGTAATGGCATTTCTGAAAGCTTTACCGCCATATTTTTGTACTGTATGCCCCAAGTCATGAATAATTTGTAGGTTCTCATATTTCTTGCCATATAAGGCAGCTTGAAATGCATCTACTTTCACACGGTTCAAAGCGTGAATATTGGCACCTTTGGCCACGACATAGTCTATAATCTCTTGGTCAGTATATCGTACAGCTAGCAAAAAACTTGGATTTTCTTCATCATTTAGATCTACACCATGTTCAACTAACCATTGAACACTAGGTAAACAATTCATTACTAACGCCAATTCTAGAGGGGAATACTCACTGTACTTACCCAATTGTATAGGTTTATGAATATCCCAACCATCTACCAATGCATTTTCTAAAGCTACGATATTTCCTTTTACGATATCTATTACTATTTCAGGCACAGATTCAAATGTACCTAAATCCTTTAGATCTATCATGTCTCTCTCCCATAAACTATATTTTTAAAATGATTATTACTAATTACATTATATTACACTTATAAGTATGAGTGTATAGTAAAAGCCCTCCGCATAAGCGAAGGGCTATCTTACTATTTCTCTTGTACTTGTTTACCACTCATATGTTCAATAGTGATTTCAAACATCTGAGTTGCTCTACCATTACGAGCAATTTGATCATCAGCTAACGCTTCATCAGGATAATATTTCATAGCAAATTCTTTTAATCGAGCTATAGATTCTGGACCGGCCTCTAATAAACGGCATCTACCAAATACTACTGCACTTTGTACATATGGGGCCCATGGTTCAGTTTCATCAATATGCTCATCCCCATATACTGTAAAGCATACCTTATCTGAAGCTTTTAATGCATCTACTTTATGACCAGCTTTGGCTCCATGAAAATAAATTTTCTGTGTTTTATTATCATAAAAATAATTAATTGGAATGGCATATGGGTATCCATTATCTCCGTTCATGGCCAAAATACCACGACGATTAGACGTCAATAATACTTCGGTAGCAGCGCGATCTATTTCATTTATCTTTTTACGAATTGGTTTAAACATAATATGTCTCCTACTTTATTTACTAATCCTATTTACAAGATACATAAAAGTGCCACTATTAGTATCATCAACTTTAGAGTATTCTTTCCAATGTATATGATATATACCAGTTAATACTATAGGTGCTTCCATTCCACGCATTGTTCCTTTTCCTGTATTATCGGACCAATTCATACATCCAGTTTTTACAGAACCCTCATTAATAGAAAATTCGGCGTATGTACAATTTGCTTTTGTTGGAGGCTTTAAATATGACATCTCACTAGTTATCTTAATTGTATAACCTTCAATAAAGTTATCACTCTTATCTCTAAATGCCTCTATACGCATTATATCTTTTAAATAGTTATAACAACCTTGATCCTTAGCACCTTGCTCCTTCAACACATACACTTCTTCATTTATAGT
>CAKPSA010000163.1 GCA_934183145.1 uncultured Veillonella sp. | reverse complement strand
GCTACATCGATAAGCTTTTTAATCCCCAAATTAGGATGACTATTCATCTTCTCTAGGCCTGCTTTTACAATGATGCGGTTCTCACCGACTAACGGTACCACGTCTGCTACAGTACCTAATGCAACAATATCTAAATCGTCTAAATACCATTCACCATACTTTGTAAGCCATAAAGCTTGGCATAATTTAAAGGCAACCCCAACACCGGATAAGTTTTTATCCTTATAAGGACAATCCTTTTGCTTGTGATTAATAACAGCCTTTGCTCGTGGAATCATGTCAGGTGCTGTATGATGATCCGTAATAATCATATCGATACGGTCTCGTACGGCCTCTACAATATCGTAAGAGCTAATACCACAGTCTACGGTAATAACAAGAGCTGTCCCCCGTTTTATAAGGTGCTCTAAAGCCTCTAAATTGAGTCCATAGCCTTCACTTTGACGCTCTGGTATGTAATAGGTAACATCGGCACCTAGTTTCTTTAAAAATCGATATAGCACAGATGTGGCCGTAATACCATCTACATCATAATCGCCATAAATAACGATTGGTTTATGTTTTTCAATTGTCTCCTGAACTAGCGAAACAGCTACATCCATATCTTTTAAGGTAAATGGATCTAACAAATCAGACAAAGAGCCTTGTAAAAACTTCCGTCCTTCGTCAACATCTATGTGGCGATTTACCATTAATTTTGCCACAATAGGATTTACACCAAGTTCACGGATTAAGATATTTTCTTGTTCTTTGTCGCTTGTAGAAATGCGCCAACGTTTTTTCTTAATCATCATATCCCTCAGTAGTTTATAATCAATATTATTATAAAATTTAACGTATTATCATTATCATTTTTATTTATTATACATCAAAAAGCGAATAAAATAAACTATTTTATATATTTTATTCTCATTTAAACTTTGTCTTTTTCTCAACAAAAAAGAACCTCCTATTATCAATAGGAGGTTCTAGATCAGTGAATTACTTAGAACCGGAAGTCTCGTTCGCCGTCTTTCATCTGTGCAATATAAGCTTTAGCTTTATCTTTAACTAAATCATTTTTGATATTTTCTAACTGATTTTCAATAACCTTAGCACCATGAGCCTTGGTCTTTTCATTACCATAGTCCATGATATATTCGTTCAACGTCATCAATGCATTTGGTTGACAACAGTTATGAATTTGACCAGATTTAGCAAGGGCCATGAAACGGTCCCCTGTTCTGCCTGCACGATAGCATGCAGTACAGAAGCTTGGTACATAACCAAGATCTAATAACCAGTCTACGATTTCATCTAATGTACGTGTATCACTGCGATCAAATTGAGCAGAATTATCTTCTGGTTTTTCTTCTTCTTTATAGCCGCCTACGCTAGTACGAGAGCCACCACTAATTTGGGAGATACCTAATGCCAAACCACGTTCACGCATTTCTTGAGTTTCGCGTGTGGACATAATCATACCCGCATATGGAGCAGATACACGAATGAGAGCAACAATTTTCTCAAATATATCGTCAGGTACAGCATTACTGAAATCATCTACATCGATATCATCAGCTGGGCAAATACGAGGTACAGAAATTGTATGTGGACCTACACCAAATACAGCCTCTAAATGTTCAGCATGCATCAACAAACCTACAAAGTCATATTTGTAATGTTCCAAACCATACAAAACACCGATACCTACATCATCAATACCGCCTTGCATAGCGCGGTCCATCGCCTCTGTATGGTAGGCGTAGTCGCTCTTAGGGCCTGTTGGATGTAGTGCTTCGTAGTTTTCTTTATTGTACGTTTCTTGGAATAATGTATATGTACCAATGCCAGCTTCGTGTAATTTTTTGTAATCCTCAACAGAACAAGCTGCAATATTTACATTTACACGGCGAATTTCGCCATTTTTATTTTTAATGCTGTAAATAGTCTTGATGGATTCCAAAATATACTCAAGCGGATTATTGAGTGGATCTTCACCAGACTCAATTACAATACGCTTATGACCCATTGCTTCTAAGGCGATAACCTCTTCTCTAATTTGGTCTTGAGTCAACTTTTTACGTTTAATATCGCGGTTTTTAGAATGGTACGGACAATATACACAACCGTTAATACAATAGTTAGACAAATACAATGGTGCAAATAGAACGATACGATCGCCGTAAATAGCTTTCTTGATTTCTTTTGCTAATGCATAAAGCTTTTCCTTATATTCAGGTAACGGACATTCTAATAGAACAGCTGCTTCTCTATGGTTTAACCCCTTAAATGTAGCAGCCTTTTCTAAAATAGCATCTAACAACTCCCGATTTTCCTTGTTTTCCTCTGCATAAGCTAGAGTATCAAGGATTTCTTGATGGGAAATAAATTCCTCCGCCTTTGGAGATTTTACATCATACATAGTACTTACCTCAAATCTTTCTAGTGGCAATGCCACCCCTCTTTAGGTATATGAAAGTATATGACAACCAGTCTTCTGGTATTTCACTGATACTGTACATAGTATACCACTATTCCTACTAAAAAACATAGGAATTTGACACACAA
>CAKPSA010000162.1 GCA_934183145.1 uncultured Veillonella sp. | reverse complement strand
CCATACAGTGGCGGGACCGTGCTGGCATTTAACCAGCTTCTCTATTATGCTTTTCAGCACCTATTCCCAAATATGATGTTTTCTATGAGTTAATATTAACACCACCATCGTATTAAGTCAAATTATTTTTGTAACTTTATTAGTTCATCTTTTATTCATCTATTGCCTTATATTATATTTTTAATTACAATATAAAGGTATCTATAAATAGGAGGAATCTATGTATATCGGAGATTTCATTAAGGAATATCGTGAATCCAACGGTGTGTCCATCGAGGACTTTGCCACAAAAGCAAGCTTAACTGTTACTGAGATTGAAGCATTAGAAAGAAATGTACAAGAAGATGGTACTGTAGTGCCAGTTGCAATGCGACAAATCAAAGGTATCGCAGCGGCAATGAATGTACCAATGCCTATAGTAATGGCTCAGATTCCTTCTGATCAAGAATTAGTCGTCCATGTAGTAGCTGAATCCGATCAGCCACATGCAAAGTAATAAGGAGTATAAATGAAGCGTAGTTTATTAATTGCAACAGCTTTCACCATCTTAAGTATCCTCCCCTCTCAAGCAGTTAATATCGGTGATTTAGAAAACGCTCGGGGATATGCCTATCTATATCGTATGAATGGTCAAAATTATTACGCCGAACAACGCGTTAATGTTATTGCTGGCGAAGGTAATAAATTTGAAATTATAGCTCGCACATATAGCCATCAAGGTGCTCAATATTATATGACAGAGTATATAAATCATTATTACTTTGATCAAGATACTGATACAATTCAGTGGGTCCAAGAACAACGTAATATTATCGACGCCCGTACAGGTAGAGTATTACGTGAAGAAAAACGACCTAAAGCTAAATTAATCACCTTAAAACCAGATACGTATGGTTATATGCAAGCTATCTACTGGAGAGATCTTGCTGTAGCTGCAGGGCAGTTAAAATAAAAGTACAGTTACAATTAAAGTACAGTTAGATGTAAAGAAGTTAAATAAAAAGACTCTACACGATTATGTGTAGAGTTCTTTTATTAGAATACTCATTTTGAGCAAATAAAAAAGCATCACATTACTGTGATGCTTTCATTTGGTGACCCAGAAGGGATTCGAACCCCTGGCCTTTTGATTCGTAGTCAAACGCTCTATCCAGCTGAGCTACTGAGTCATGTACTTGGTACTCATTTATATTAACACAATGTTTACATCTATGCAAGCATTTTTTTAATATTTTTTGAGTAATTTCATGGACATGCGGTCCGAAGACCGCACCCATAAATTTGGCAGGGGCAGTAGGACTTGAACCCACAACCAACGGTTTTGGAGACCGCTACTCTACCAATTGAGCTATACCCCTATGTTCATCAAGCAGTGCTTGATACTTGATTAGTTTAACAAAAATTAGAGGCTATGTCAAGAAAGAAAGCAAGCCAAAATAATGAAATAATAGTGAATTAAAAGGAAAAAGAGCCCTTTACGAAGGGCTCTTATGTCTACCTAACTTTTACCTTTATATATACGGGAGATGGTATATATAATTAGAGAGTTTTGTATATGTATTGTTTTGTTTATACACAGGGAGAGTATTGTTGTGTATTTAAGTGTTGTTTTATGTGTTGTATTGTTTTGTGTTGTGTTGTTTGTATTATTTGTAAAAGGGACAGGTAAAAGTTATTTGCAGTAGACCTCCATTTCCTTAGTTGATCTCAATCAACTATTGCTAGTATATAGATTATATGTGAAAACATAGTGAAAGTTATATGAGATATAAATGAAACGAGTAAATTTTGGTACATATTTAAAGCTTACAAAGATAGCTATAAAAGTAGTATTCATCTATATTTATCGCCTTATATGTAAATTTTAGATAAAACTATGCATGAATAGAATATGTAGTAGATAGTGATTATTGAAATTTATAAGTAAAGAAATATTAATTATATAATAATAGTTAATAAGATAATTAGATTAAAGAATAGCTTATATCATGATTTATGAAAATCGTAAATCATAAACTATTATGTATAGGTATAGACGCTAAAAATCTAAAATTTAAGTTATATTGTTGTTTTTGAATTATAAAGAGATAAAGCCCTATTGAATAATACAATGAAGCTTTATGGATAAATATTTAAAGATACTCAACTGCCTTATGGTTTTGTAACATTGTTTCACATTATATGTAAATTAAACCTTTAATTTACATATATTTGAATTTACTCAACTAGTTTGAGGTTCGATACCATAGGTGCTACGCACCGCGGTATCGATTAGATATGGTTTATATCTACCACTAGCCGCAGCTTCCTATCACACTCGCCCATGGCAGTAGTTAAGGCTATAATCTAAAATAAAAAATATACCTTAAGGGCTTCGTCGAACCTGATGCAATGGACGTATGCGTCGCTTAGGTCTAATTACTGTACGGTGGCCCTACTTGCTTCCTCACTGTGGATTTCCCTGCGCTACTAAGTAGCTTGGTAAATCTTACGTTCGGAAGAAGGTGATGTGTGGGCCTCATGCGTCGTTTTACTCCTCTGTGGCCTCACACCCTAC
>CAKPSA010000161.1 GCA_934183145.1 uncultured Veillonella sp. | reverse complement strand
AGGATGGCCCTGAAACAGTAGAAAAATACTTTGGCCGTAAATACGAGCATAGAGATGGATTGGTAGATATTACTAATGAAGCAGATTATATTACTATCTCCTATTCTACGTTTGAAAACCACAATAAAGCTATGTTGATTGGTAGTAGTGATTCAAAGGTAGCAGATGAAGGTAAATTACATGTAACCTTGCATCATAATTACTTCCATAATGTAGTGCAACGTACACCAAGAGTACGATTTGGTCAGGTTCATGTGTATAACAATTACTTTGCCTCAGATGCTGCTTCAAATAGCGAATATGCTTATGCGTACTCACTAGGGGTTGGAAAGGACTCTCAAATTTATGCAGAAAATAATGTAGCGGATATAGAGGGCAAAGATTATACATCATTTGTGAAAGTATTTAAGGGAAAACAACTTACTACTGTTAATAATGTATTTAATGGACAAAAAGTAGATACATTTAATAATACATTGACACCGGTAGATTGGAAGCCTGAGCTATTTACTACAATAGATCCTGTAAATGATGTAAAAGAAAATGTTTTGAATCATGCAGGTGCACATAAGATTAATATATAACATTAATACATAACATTAATACATAACATAGCCCAGCTTTATACGTGAACAGCATATATTAGTATCTTTGTATAATAGCAATGTAATAAGCCTATAGGATTGATTTCCTATAGGCTTTTCTCATATATTATCTCTAAATGAGAGCATGTATACACAGTTGATTAAGATTTCAGATTGTTATTTATACCGAAATATGTTACGATTTAGTCGTAATCGTAAATAATGATTATTGATTGTTAATATTTATTGCTTTTAATGTAACAATATGCTTCATAAAATCTTTAATATCGCATATTGTTATTTGTTTTTTGATTCTAAGTAGGAGTTTGTAACATGAGTGATGAAAAGAAATTAACAACTGCCTTTGGTGCTCCTGTACCGGATAATCGCAACTCTGCCACAGCAGGCAAACGCGGTCCTGTATTGATGCAAGATGTTTGGTTGATGGAGAAACTAGGCCATTTTGCGCGTGAAGTAATTCCAGAACGCCGCATGCATGCTAAAGGATCCGGCGCATTTGGTACTTTCACAGTAACTAACGACATTACAAAATATACAAAAGCAAAAATTTTCTCTGAAGTAGGTAAACAAACGCCGTTATTCGTACGTTTCTCCACAGTGGCGGGCGAACGTGGTGCGGCTGATGCGGAACGCGATATCCGTGGTTTTGCTGTAAAATTCTACACTGAAGAAGGTAACTGGGACCTCGCAGGTAACAATACACCGGTATTCTTCATCCGCGATCCATTGCAATTCCCTGACTTGAACCGTGCTGTAAAACGTAATCCGAAAACAAATCTTCGTGATGCGACAGCAAACTGGGACTTCTGGACTAGCTTGCCAGAAGCTATTCACCAAGTAACAATCGTAATGAGTGATCGTGGTATTCCTAAATCCTACCGCACAATGCATGGTTTCGGTAGCCATACATACAGCTTGATCAACGAAAACGATGAACGGGTATGGGTTAAATTCCACTGGATTTGCCAACAACCAATTGAAAACCTCTCCAATGCTGAGGCGGCTGAAATTGTGGCTAATGACCGTGAAAGCCATCAACGTGATCTCTTCGATGCTATCGAACGCGGCGATTTCCCTAAATGGAAATTATGCATCCAAGTGATGACAGAAGAACAAGCTAACAAGATGCCATACAACCCATTTGACTTAACAAAAGTATGGTACCACGATGAATTCCCATTGATCGAAGTAGGTGTAATGGAGCTTAACCGCAATCCTGAAAACTACTTCCAAGATGTAGAACAAGCTGCATTTGCTCCATCTACTATCGTTCCTGGCATCTCCTTCTCTCCTGATAGAATGCTTCAAGGTCGTTTGTTCTCCTATGCAGATGCACAACGCTATCGTTTAGGTGTTAACTATCATCAAATCCCTGTTAATGCCCCTAAATGTCCTGTAAATAGCTACCATCGTGATGGTCAAGGCCGTATGGATGGTAACAGTGGTTCCACTATTGGTTATGCACCGAATAGCTTTGGTGAATGGGCTGAACAACCACAATTCAAAAACCCTGGCTTAGACGTATCTGGTGCAGCATACCAATACGACTTCTACGAAGACGACTCTGACTTCTATACACAACCAGGTAAATTGTTCCGTCTCATGACCCCAGAAAAACAACAAATCTTGTTTGAAAATACAGCTGCCGCTATGGATGGCGTACCTGATTTCATCAAAGAACGTCATGCAAAACATTGCTACCAATGTGATCCAGCTTATGGTGAAGGCGTTGCTAAAGCCTTGGGCATGAACATCGATTTTAGCGATGTTAAATAGTACTATAGATACTATTTAAATCATAACGATACTCTATCTAAAAAACACAAACGATTAAAGAACTTCCTTAAACTAAGACGAAGCCCCTCCTTGCTATGTAACTCATAGTAAGGAGGGGCTTTTGTCATGGAGATTGTATTTAAATATTGTTAATCAAATTTCTTATTTGTTAGGTCTTG
>CAKPSA010000160.1 GCA_934183145.1 uncultured Veillonella sp. | reverse complement strand
TTTTTTGTGTTTGACAGTCCTTATAAATTGTAGTAATCTAAGTACATAATTAAAACATACCTTAAAGATATGTTTTAAAGTTAATATTAATTCCTACTAGACTGTAGGGAAAGAGGTGGTACAGTGATTGCTATACGAAATGTAACGAAAGAGTTTGACGTTAATAAGCAAAAGGTTACTGCATTATCTGATGTAAACTTTACCATAGAAAAAGGCGATATATTTGGCATTATTGGATTCAGTGGAGCTGGTAAATCTACACTGTTACGTATGATTAATGCTTTAGAGGTACCTACCTCTGGTCATGTTGAAATAGATGGTGTGAATATCAATGGCTTAAGTTTTAACGAGCTTAGAAAGGTTCGTAAGCGCATTGGAATGGTGTTTCAACAGTTCAATTTATTGAATGCTAAATCTGTGTATGATAATGTGGCGATTCCATTAATTCTAAATAAGGTTCCTAAATCAGAGATTGATAAGAAGGTTAAAACCTTGTTAGACTTTGTTGATTTAGGGGACAAAGCAAATGCCTATCCTGGAGAATTATCAGGTGGTCAAAAGCAGCGCGTTGGTATTGCTCGTGCGTTGGCTACAGATCCATCAATTCTGCTTTGCGACGAAGCAACAAGTGCTCTTGATCCAGATACGACAGAGTCTATTCTTCAATTATTAGAGCGCGTTAATCGTGAACTAGGGGTAACGGTGGTTATCGTCACTCATGAGATTGATGTAATTCAAAAAATTTGTAACCGCGTTGTGGTTATGGAACATGGAAAGCTCATAGAGAGCGGCTCCGTACTTGAGGTGTTTAGTAAGCCTAAACATGAAACAACAAAGAGATTTGTACGTACTGTAATTCCTGATGAAATTCCATCAACAGTGAAACATACCTTGGCTTGTGATAAAAGGCCATACACAATTCTTAAGATGCATTTCTTAGGAAATAATACGACCGATAATGTTTTATATCATATTAATAAAACATTTGATTTAGAAACGAGTGTGTTATTTGCTACCGTAACAGAGCTAGAGCATACAGTACTTGGTATTTTTATTGTTCAGTTTATTGGTGACGATCTTGAAGTGGGCAAGGTGAAAGAGTATCTTGTAACACAAGGTATTGAATGGCAGGAGGTGACACTATAATGGACTTCTTCATGCAAGAACTTGGCGTTCCAGGTTCGCAGTTATTACTAGCTGCAGAACAAACATTATATATGGTGTTCCTATCTCTATTCATTGGCACCGTACTAGGGCTGATCATCGCAGTGACACTGGTGGTAACAAATCCTAATGGTATTGTTAAAAATAGCATTGTTTACACCATTACAAATACAATTGTTAATATTGTGCGTTCTGTCCCATTTATTATCTTGATGGTGTTTATCTTACCATTGACTAAGATGATTGTTGGTACTCGTGTTGGTACAACAGCGGCTATCGTACCGCTTGTTATATTTATTGCGCCGTATCTGGCTCGACTTTTTGAAAACTCTATTTTAGAGGTTAATAAAGGTATTATCGAGGCTGCGCAATCGATGGGGGCCTCTCATTTTGAAGTGATTTGGCATTTCCTTTTACCAGAGGCAAAGGGTTCACTTATTTTATCCGTAACAACAGGTACAATAGGCCTTATCGGCGCCACTGCTATGGCTGGTGCTATTGGTGCAGGTGGTGTAGGTGATTTGGCTCTTACCTATGGTTATGAGCGGTTGAACTTCCCATTGATGCTATTTACCGTTGTTATTTTGATTATTTTTGTTCAAATTATTCAAACAATAGGTAACTACTTTGCACGTCGTGCGCGTCGTTCCTGATTTGATGAAATAGATTTTAGTTATATTGATTGTGAAAGTATAGGAGAATGTACTATGAAATTTAAAAAACTCCTTGCCCTTGGTGCGGCATTAGTATTTAGCGTAGCTTTTATCGCAGGCTGCGGTTCCAATAATAGCGATAATGGTGCTAAAAAGGAATTATCCTATAGTAAGTCTCAAGGCCCTTACTCTGAATTATTTGAAAAAGGTGTTAAACCAATTTTGGAAAAACAAGGCTATACTTTTAAAGGTGTAGATATGTCTGATTTGGTACAAGCGGACCAAGTGTTGAGCGATGGTGAAGTAGATTTCAACGTTGAACAACATACAGCATACATGAAAAACTTTAACGAAAAACAAAATGGTCATCTTGTAGCGTTGACTCCAATTCCAACTGTACCAGCAGGTATCTTTAGCGGTTCCAAAACATCTTTAGACCAAGTGGCAGATGGTGATACTATTGCAGTACCAAATGATGCATCTAACATGGCTCGTGCCTATGCATTGTTGCAAAAAATCGGTTGGATTAAACTTGATCCTAATAAAGATTTAGCAACAGTAACACAAGCAGATATCATTGAAAATCCTAAACATCTTAAATTTACAGAAATGAAATCCCTTACAATTCCTTCTGTACGTACTGATTTCGACTATATTGTTATTACCGGTGCTATCATCTATAATGCAAAAATTGATCCTAAAACTGCATTAGCAAATGAAGATGTATTACCACAATGGTTGTTACAAGTCGTAGTTAACGAAAAGAACAAAGATGCACAATGGGCAAAAGACCTCGTAGCAGCTTA
>CAKPSA010000159.1 GCA_934183145.1 uncultured Veillonella sp. | reverse complement strand
CCTCAAGTGGCTCTATTGCGAGATCCTACACGAGGTGGCTTAGGGACTGTTTTAAAAGAAATTGCAGATCAAAGCCAAGTGGGTATTAAGGTAGAAGAAGCTGCTATACCAATTCACGCTGAAGTACAATCTGTTTGTGATATTTTAGGATATGATCCTTTATACTTAGCAAATGAAGGAAAGGTTGTACTAGTAGTAGAGCCATCCGTTACAGAAGAAGTTCTCTCCATTCTTCACGGCTTTGAAGAGGGCAAAGAAGCAGTATTAATCGGTAGAACACTAGACAAGAATATTGGTAAGGTTGGCTTACAAACCGCTATTGGCGGAGTTCGATTAATTGATTTATTAGGCGAAGACCAAGTTCCTCGTATTTGCTAATCATATAATTGATTTTCTTTAAGTCTTAAGGATATGTAAATATAAGAAGTATTTTATTCATATAGAGTATGAGCTAGAGTGGATATTGACACAAATTCCTTATGATGGTAGCATTAAATTAAGTTGTGTAAAATTCATTGTTTGTTCATCGGAATTTTATACAATGCTAGTATCTTTATGTGTAAGTTCTTATACTTTCACTAGAATCTATGTATAGAATTTGTTAAAATATAAGTATCTATAGGAGGCTTATTATGAAAAAGAAGATTATTACAGCTGTTCTAGGGATTTGTTTAACTACAACTGCATTTGGTGGTATCTTGACTACTCAAGCTGGCGGCCTTAGCAGTATTCTTGGCGGTGCAGCTAAAATCGGTGGTATCGGTATTGTTATTAACAAATTCGGTCCACAAATTGACTCTTTCTTGAATAAATTATTGAAACAAAATAACTTAAGCACAGAATATACAACTAAAGTTGTACCTATCATCAGTATCGGTACAAAAGGGTATATCGGTGCTGCTCAAGTTACTGGTCCTGCATCTAGCATTGAAGAAGTCAAAGCTGTTGCCCAAGTAGAAGGTAGCTTTAACGGCATGGTTCGTGTTAAAGGTTTAGTTCCTGTTGATAGCACAAACCCAGTTGGTGCATCTCGTGTTCAAGGCGTAGGTGTATCTGCGATTATCGATTTGAAAATTTAATGGCCACTGAGCATATAAAATAGTAGACTCAGGGAATAAGCACGGTCTTAGGCCCGTGCTTATTCTGTTGTATAACAGTTACACATTAGATACGTTGTGGAGGAATTTATGAAGAAGCAAGTACTTACACTTTTAATGGCATCCTTGATTTCAGGCACTGCATTTGCTGCTCCTGGCACAGTTACAGAGAAAACGAATGTTTTGGAAACTACTGTATATGGCGCAGTACAAGATGGTGCTGTAGTGGACCGCATTAATCAACTTGACGAAACCGTGTATGGTACTGGTTTCAATGGTAATTCTGCTACATTGAGCAAACGTGTCGATTCCCTCTATAACTCCGTAGAAGGTAGCGGTACAAACATTTCTTTGCGTGAAGAAATGGACGCACTTGAATATACATATCAAAATAGCATTAATGCAGGTTCTCTTGTGGATCGCGTAGAAAAGATGGAACGTAGCGTTAATGGTCGTATTGGTAGTGGCTCTTTACAAAAACGTATCATTTCTTTGAAAACAAAAGTGTATGGTAGCAATGTAACGCTTACGAACCAAGTTGGTACATTAGCTGGCAACCAAGTATTTAAGGTTACCTTGAATGACGCTGTTTCTTCTAAAACTAGCCACGAAGGTGACACTGTTGCGTTCACAGTAGCTGAAAATGTTATGGATGGGAATGTGTTATTAGTTCCAGCAGGTACAGTAGGTTCTGGTACGATTACATCCTTGAAAAAGGCTCGTTCCTTTGGGCGCAATGGTGCATTAGATATTACATTTGATACAATTCCTGCTATTGATGGTACAGAATTTACTGCAGTACAAGGTAAAGAAGCTAAGGATAAAACACGTAGTGAGGTAAAAGCTGCAGGTGCATCCGTAGCTGGTGCTGTTTTACTTGGACCAGTAGGCTTAGTTGGAGGTGCCTTTGTTAAGGGGAAAAATATTGAGTACCCTGCTGGTGCGACTATTTATGTACAACCACAAGATTCTGTAACAATTCAGGGCCTTGTAATTGGTGGTGACGGTTTGGCTCATAGTGATGATGAGTTGGCTGAAGCGGTAACTGTGCCGAATACAGCTGACGAATCTGACGAGACTGTAGATACTAATGAATCCGCTGTTGATGAAAATGAAACAACAACAGAGGAACCAGCAGCAGTAGAAGAACAAGAAGAACCGGTAGAAAATGTTTCTCAACCTATCGTAGTTGTAAAGCGTAATCAATAATTAACAAATTCTTAAAGCAAGAGGAGTTCTAGTAACCATGAGGAAACGTAAAGTACAATGGCTGGCAGCGGCATGTGTTTTTTGTTTAGCACAACCAGTATGGGCCGCTACAGAGTCAACCACGGTATATCAAGATCAATTGGATAGCGTTGATCAATCCTATCTTGGAGAAATCTCTAAAGCATCTACACCTGAAAATAGTAATATCCGTGTTGTACGTCGTGGTGAAAAGGCAAAGTCTAATCAACCTACAGAGCAATTGCCAACTCGTATTGATGCAGATAAAATGTCTTATATTGGGTCCACTGGTGATGTATATGCACAAGGTGATGTAGTAGTGACTCAAGGTAATCAAACCTT
>CAKPSA010000158.1 GCA_934183145.1 uncultured Veillonella sp. | reverse complement strand
ATTTGGTTTTCTACATACGCTGAAATACAGCGCTTTTCCATATGCAATTCCATAGCCCCTCCTATTTTTTATCCTTTAATAACATATCACTTAAAGACTTACCCGCTGGTACCATTGGCAATACATTAAGCTCTGTAGGAATGATAAATTCAAGTAAGGTTGGCCCATTTTTGAAAGTATCCGCCAATTGGAATCCTTTTTCGATATCCTCTACCTTAGTAATGCGCATTGCCTTTGCACCATAAGCTTCTGCCAATTTTACAAAGTCCGGTACGTATTCAAATTCATCATTATCAATCATCTCACGTGTCACAATGGAGCTTTCATCCATCAATAAATTTGTACACGCATATCGTTTATCGTAGAACAATTGTTGCCATTGGCGTACGTTACCAAGGAAGCCATTATTCAAAATAATAAGTGTTACAGGTAAGCGATAGTGCATAGCCGTAGCAAATTCTTGGATATTCATTTGTACGCCACCGTCACCACAGATAGCAAATACACGTTTATCAGGGTTGCCGATTTGAGCACCTAAGGCAGCTGGGAAACCATACCCCATCGTGCCAAGGCCACCAGATGTCAACATTTGATGTTGTCCTTTAAGTTCAAGGAATTGTGTGGTCCATAATTGATTTTGTCCTACATCAGTAGCAACAATAGGACGTGCATAGTGGTTATTGATGTAATCAATAACTGTTTGAGGTGTTAATCCTACCTCATCAGCTTGTGTAACAGGACGTTCCGCCTTAAGCTGTTGTAATTGCTCAGGCCACTCACCAAGATCATGAGGTTCAATATATTCCAATAGTTTTTCAATGGCCAATTTAGCATCTGCTACGATTGGAATATCTACCTTAATATTCTTAGAAATAGATGCTGCATCTACGTCGATATGGATAATCTTACAATTTTGTGCAAAAGTACTTAACTTGCCTGTAATGCGGTCGTTAAAGCGTGTACCAATGGAAATCATAACATCACAATCCGTAAGGGCCACATTCGGAGCATAGCCACCATGAATACCAATATTGCCTAGGTATAAAGGATGGCGACTATCGATAGCACCTTTCCCCATCAACGTTGTTACAACAGGAATTCCTGTTTTATCGACTAACTGCATCATAAGATCGTTAGCACCACTAATACTAACGCCACCACCTAATAGGAATAGAGGTCGTTTAGCCTTGCTGATAATGGAGCACGCCTTTTTAACTTGGCCTACGTGAACTGTTGTATTTGGTTTATAACCACGAATATTAACCTCTGTTGGATACTCATCAGAGCCCATAGCCTTTTGAATATTTTTAGGAATATCAACTAGCACTGGACCAGGACGACCAGTACGGGCAATATAAAAGGCTTCTTTCAAAATGCGGCCCAGCTCTTTACGGTCACGAACAGTAACAGCATACTTGCAAACATTGCGGACAATACCAACAGTGTCCACCTCTTGGAACGCATCATTGCCCATAAGCGCCAAATCAACTTGGCCTGTAATACATACGAGAGGAACACTGTCAGAATAAGCTGTAGCAATACCTGTCACAAGGTTTGTAGCACCTGGTCCAGAGGTTACCATACATACCCCTACTTTACCTGTACTACGAGCATAACCGTCTGCTGCATGAGCCAATGCTTGCTCATGACGTGGTAATACTACCTTTACCTTATCTTGTTTATATAATTCATCCATGATATCGATGGTAGCCGCCCCAGGATAGTTGAATAAGACTTCAACCTGTTCCTCTTGAAGGGCTTTCACCAAGTATGCTGCGCCTGAAATCATAGGTGCCTCCTTATCTATGTAAAACATGCATATTGCGTTCTCAATATTCTCATTTTATATATCTAAAAAATTGAATATCTTATATAGATGTGTTATACTCAGTAGTGTACCACATGTTGTGGTACATGAGTATGTAATAAATCTCAAATTATAGAAATATATATTAATTTTGTCTGGAAAGGACTGTAAAACATGAAAGAAATCTTAGGTTTCCACTTAAACGGTTGCCCTTATTGTGCAAATGCATTCCGCGCTATTGATGAACTCGTTGCAGAAAACCCTGCATATGCAGACATTCATATCAACTGGGTTGAAGATCAAGACGCTCATGAGCTCTTTAAAACTCACCCTTATGAATACTATCCAAACTTGTGGTTCGACCTCGACAAACAATACGAGGCTCAACCTGGTGAAAGCTATGACCAAACAAAAGCTTTAATCAAAGCTGTATTGGACAAAGCGCTCGCGTAAGATTATTACACGAAAAAGTGATAAAACCATTAAAAAAGAGGCTAGCATCGCTAGCCTCTTTTTTTGTCTTTCCATTCAAGGTACATATGTCTAATGACTTGGATTGGTGATACCAATAACATTCTAGGGCCCCCATAACGCATGATCTCACGAATTTTTTCACGATATGTAGGCGCATAGCAATGAGTTTTACAAACACTGCAGAAGGTCTTCGTTTCCATATGAGGGCATGCATCAATGCGATGCTCTGCATATTCCCAAACCTGTTCACAATCTTTGCAAAGTTGCCCCTTAGGCGTATGATGCTTATTATGACAATAGATGCCAATAATTTGGTACATAGTTTTTAATTCTAACTTACGTTTTTCATCAACTGTCATAGTACTCTCCTATTTTACAGACCAGGACACCCAGGCCACTTTATCAACCGTTTTATTATG
>CAKPSA010000157.1 GCA_934183145.1 uncultured Veillonella sp. | reverse complement strand
CAGATTCGTTGTGAGCTGTTTCTTCGAAATAATCAGCGATTTCGTTCATGCCAGCTTTACGAGCTGCTGCTGCGTAGAAAGTATATTTTTGGAATGCTTGGGATTCGCCAGCAAATGCTGCTTGAAGATTTTTTTCAGTGTTAGAACCTTTTAATTCTGCCATTTTAATACTCCTTTGTACTTACGATAATTTTTCAAATTTGTTACTTAACTTATATATTCATAACCACTTGGTTGTGAATTCAAATAATAGAATACTTATTCTACAATTTTCGTGGGCGACTTCGCCTTAGTAAGAAAACTTATTCTTAGATTAAATAGACACTTGCCTAACTCTTAAAATAGTACTTACTGATTTTTGTTTTTTCGGCACTTGCCGTCTTAACAGTTTTATATACAATGTGTTATCCGTATACTTAACGAATAATCATTGTTGACTATATTGTAACATACTAAATGAGAAATGCAAGTGTTTTTGTAAAATTTATTTCGAAAATTTTCTAAATGATAAATATTATCAATGTAGTAAAAATGCGGTTTCTTAAAGACTGAATAGTATAGGATTTATAAAAATCGCTAATTTTGATATTGAGAATGATAACTAAATGAAAAATCATTATTGATTAGATATTGATAACCTTTTCGTTAAATGTACTAATAACTACCCATAAAATGACTATATAACTATAGAATTATGATATGTTTATAGAACTCTGTATTTCTTGTATAATAAGTATATAAATACTGAACGTTGTAAAAGGAGGCGCTATGGCATTTGTTAGATATTACGTAGGCGATGTGGTGAAGATGAAAAAGTCACATCCCTGCGGCAGTGATGAATGGGAAGTCAAACGGATTGGCACAGATTTCCTCATTGTATGTAATGGCTGTGGTCATCAACTGTTGATGCCGCGCCCGAAATTTGAAAAGGCAGTTAAGAAAATTATATCTAGATTGCCAGAGAATGAATAAGGGGGACGTATGGTACGACTCACTGATTACGTAACAAGTGGGGGCTGTGCATGTAAGATTGGGCCTCATATATTAAATCGCGTATTAAAAGCGGTGACGCCTGTTACTAATGAACATGTATTAGCAGATATGACAGGTGCCGATGACGCAGGAGTATATAAACTTTCAGATACACTAGCATTAGTACAAACATTGGATTTCTTTACGCCTATGGTTAATGATCCTGTTTTATTTGGTAAAATTGCAGCGGCTAATGCGTTGAGTGATGTGTATGCTATGGGCGGAACACCGTTAACGGCTATGAATATTGTGGGGTTCCCGGTGCCTCTTGTTGAACAAGGTGTATTAACAGATGTATTAAATGGGGCTGGATCCATTGTGGCTGAATCTGGTGCTGCCATCGTTGGTGGCCACAGCATTGAAAATAAAGAACCTATCTTCGGTATGTCTGTAACAGGACAAGTGCATCCAGATCGAATTTGGAAAAATAAAGGCGCCCAAGTAGGAGATGTACTAGTGTTAACTAAGCGAATTGGTACAGGCATTATGAATAATGCGCTAAAGGGTGATTTGTTCCCCGTAGGTACCGAGCAAGCTGTCACTAGTATGAGTACGTTGAACAGAGTAGGAGCAGAGGTAGCACATAACTTTACCGTTCATGCGTGTACGGATGTGACGGGCTTTAGCCTTATGGGGCACTCTGTAGAAATGGCGAGTGCTTCCGATGTGACCATTCATATTAAGGCTTATGACATTCCACTCTTTGATGATGTCATCGAAGCAGCTCAAATGGGCTTGGTGCCTGCTGCATCCTATGGTAATCGCAAGGCCATAACCGATGTACAAGTTGATGAAACTTTGGATCCAGTATGGACGGATATTCTGTTTGATCCACAAACCTCTGGTGGTTTACTATTCTCTGTTCCTGACAGTGAAGGTAATCAACTAGTTGAGGCATTACATGCGGCTGGCATTGACTGTGCTGCTATTATTGGTGCTGTTGAAAGCTTCAGTGGTCTAGCTGTACGCGTTACAGAATAAAATCATAAATAATAATTTCGCTACTATTGGCATAGATATAGAATTAAACTTTTAATAGCTATTAGCTATTAGCTATTAGCTGATACTTTCACAAGATTTATAATGTATATAATATAGAGGTGTATGATGAGTAATACAAATGAATTAACTGTAGACGTACGTGGTAGCTTGTGTCCAAAACCTGTTATTGAAACTAAGAAGGTAAGCGATGCGAATCCGAGTTCTGTCATTACTACTATTGTAGACAATGAGGTTAGTCGCGATAATGTAGAAAAATTTGGTAAGTCTCGTGGTTATGGTGTGGCTATCCGTCAAGATGGCAAGGATTTCTACCTCACTATGACGCCAAATGCAAATCCCGTGACAGAAGCGAGTTGCGAACCGATGAACTATGGAAACCGCGTTATCTTGATGACAAAAGATTATCTTGGCGAAGGTAGCGAAGAGCTCGGTAGAAATTTGATGAAAACCTTCTGGGTATGCATGGTAGAAGCAGATGTAAAACCATCTAAGATCTATTTCATTAATAGCAGTGTCAAGATGGTAACTAACGATTCTGTTCATTTGGAAAATATTAAAAAGCTAGCTGACGCAGGTGTGGAAATTGCAGCCTGTGGGATTTGCCTCGATTTCTATGGTGTGAAAGAAAACGTTGGTGTCGGTAGTATTACGAACATGTATGCTATTACAGATGC
>CAKPSA010000156.1 GCA_934183145.1 uncultured Veillonella sp. | reverse complement strand
TTCTTTTCATCATGGAATACAGCGCGAATTAATTCTGTGGTTGCACTGGCAATACCAAATTCAGTAGAACCTTTACCAGCCAATACATGGTAACCACCAATTTTAACATCATCTAATACTTGTGTATGGTCGAGTGTAGGGAATCTATGAGGCAATTCTTGTTGCAATTCTACAAGCGGTTTTCCTTGTACATATACATGAGACCACGGAACCATCGCACTACCGCCATGTTCACCTAAACAATAGGCTGTAATTGTACGATTGCTAATATTGAAAATGCGAGCTAATTCCTTTTGTAACCGTGCAGAATCTAAGGCCGTACCACTAGAAATAATACGTTTTGGATTCCAATTTAAATGTTTACATAAATAAGTAGCTACAACGTCAGCTGGATTAGAGATAGAAATAATGAATCCATCAAATCCAGACTTTTTAATTCGAGGGATGACATCCTTTAGCACCTCTACTGTATCACCAAGACTTTCTAAGCGATCTTGATATAAATTTGGTAAAGGACCCGCACTAAATACGAGAACATCACAATCTCCACAAGATTCAATTGGACCAGCAGTAGCGGTTACTTTATGGGGAATATAACTAACCGCATCATTTATATCCATTGCTTGTGCTTTAGCTTTTTTCTCATCAATATCCATCATATATAGTTCATCTACTTCACCTTGTAGAGCAAGAGAAAATGCTACATGAGAACCTACATGTCCAGTGCCAATAATACCTACTTTACGTAACTTCATAAGGACCTCCTACCATTAGTATAAAAAGATTTCTACCTTCCTATACTAATTCACTCAAATTAACGCCTATCAACATATGAGCCGTCAATTGAATTATGTTAATATATATTACATCTAAAATACATAAACTATTATATACCTATTTTTTCATAGGTATATAGGAAAATAGATATAAAATGATAAAAAGGACTAGTATAGAAAATCCTATACTAGTCCTTATCTTATATAGTTAGTCTCGTCCAGTAAAGAAGCTTACAACAGCAATCACGATAACTGCACCAACAATGGATGGAATTAATGCCATGCCCGCAAGGCTTGGACCCCAAGTTCCAAGCAACGCTTGGCCTACAGAAGCACCAACTAAGCCAGCAATAACACGAAGAATAATCCCCATACTTTGCGCTTTTTTAGTAATACGACCAGCTACAAAACCAATGAATCCACCTACAATAATTGACCAAAGCATAATATACCTCCTATAAAGTCATCTCATCAAGATTAAGGGGGAATAAGTCCTTGTTCTCCATTACTTGTGGTGACTTTTCTAAATATTGTTTTCGCATTAACCATAAAATCTCTAAATCCTTTGGATCTAACTTGGACAATGCATATATCATCGTGAAATCTGAACCATAATGACCGCGCAAGCTATCCGGTACCCCCTTAGGTCCTTCCCCACCAAGACGATTATTAAAGAAACCTTGTATGCGTCGATTATCTAAATCAATGATGATAAACCCTGACGCATCATATACATATAATGTATGATTCACACGTTTTAAGGCACGTACCGTATTCGTTATAAAGTACTGGTCCTTCATATCGATGAGAGATGACTCATAACCTGAATGGTAAAAATCACCATAGTAATGGGCTCCTCTATCTGTAGATTCTAACAACTCCTTAAGTATGGATTGTTCTTCACTACTAAAATCAGAAAACGCCTTTACCGTAGCAATCTCGCGTAAACCACGTTGATAATTTTCTGTCTTCGGTGGCTCTATATGTTGCCCACGAAAGGTAATAGGCATCAACCGAAGTGTATTATCAGATAAATTATAAATGCCATAGCCTTCATAACCTAGAAAATAAACTTGTGAGTCAATAGACTTCATCGCTAATATTCGTTTTGAAATAATAGCATCACTAGAGTTTACTAATGTATGCTCTTCTGGATCTACACGTACTGTTTTGCTGTCATAATTACCGCCTACTGCAAGCCAATAAGATAGTCCCATTACAACAAATGCGAGTACGCACAACCCAATACGTTTTATATTCATTTACACTCCCTATGAATCCCCAAGCATAAAACGTAACAATATATTGTTCTTACAATATGCACCTATCCATATAATCCCTTTTCATAGGTACAACTGTATCCTTTATATTTAATAATTTATGAATTTCTACGACAAGTTTAACTGAGCTAATCTGTCGCCAATAGTCACTCCCTTATAGGTAAAAGTTGGTAACAACTCATGTAAGGGTTCTAAGACAAAGGTACGCTCCCAAAAATAAGGATGTGGTATTGTAAGACTTTCATCACAAACAGAAATCATAGACCCACCTTCATCAAAAGCCAAAATAATATCTAAGTCCAATGTGCGTGGTCCCCAATGAATGTGTCGTTTACGCCCAGCCCCCTGTTCTAAGGACTGTAACAAACATAACATTTGATGCGGGTCTAAGATACTTTCACAAAACCACATACTATTAACAAAGATATCCTGTTCCGTATATCCCCAAGGGTCTGTTTCTATTAACGAAGAACTAATGACCTTTGAAACCGCATCATGTTCTTGGAATGATTGAAAGGCCAAATTAATGTGCCCCTGCTTATCACCTATATTTGACCCCACACTGATGTAATAGGTATACATCAAATTTGACCTCGTGTGGTGACAACCTCAACATAATCTAGAATACCTGCAATCGGTACAGATGGTTTGCGCACCGTTACAGATAAGCC
>CAKPSA010000155.1 GCA_934183145.1 uncultured Veillonella sp. | reverse complement strand
ATGAAGTCGTATTAATCGAGGTGTAAATCATGATTTTATCATACGATTATTTTGTAGAAAAACTTAATAGTAAAATCAAAACTGATGACTCTTTCTACTATGAACTCTTATGTACGGTTATAAGAAATCCTCATAGATACGTAGGCATTTTTAGGCTTACAAATGCTAAAACCAAACTCATTCAAAACGTTACACAGAGCCGAGAAATTAAGCTTGGCGATTTTATGGAAGATATTGTAACCGACTATATCCACGCTATGGGATATACTAACTTAAACAAACATATAGGAACCGATACTGAAGGCAATCAACTAAATGCTGATCAGGTATTTAGAAAAGATAATACAATATATTTAATTGAACAAAAAATAAGAGATGACCACGACAGTACAAAAAAACGTGGACAATACGATAACTTTAGAAAAAAATACACATTACTACAAAGACAATATCCGGATTATACCATCAATGCTACGATGTGGTTCATTGATGATAGTTTGGTAAAAAATAAAAACTTCTACACAAGTGAAGCATATCAAGAAACATTGAGTAATGTTACCCTTAACATTTTATATGGTGGTGCTTTATTTGATATTATATTTAAACGTAATGATGTATGGCAAGAAATTTGTGAGTACCTAGGAAAACATAAGCAAGAACGAAATGATGAAATTTTGCACATCCCCGACTTCGACACAAGCCCAGAAATGCTTAATGCGTTAAAACAACTGAAAATAAACGATCCTAACCTTTACAGAAAGCTTATGTCAGATAAGCCTTTATATGTTCAATTAAGAAAAGAGCTTTTCCCAACAAGTACTAATCTCAATCTTGTATAAAAGTTTACATTAAAGATTTATTAAGGTAACAAATATGGCGTACTTATTCGATTGTTCGACTTGTAAAAATAGATGTGATGGCAAAAGTCTTGGTCTCTATCAGTTTAAAAGTGATGTTGAATACTCTGAATACTTTGAGAACAAACTAATTGAAGAGTTAACAGACTATGGTTATTATGCCAAGAAAACCGACAAAGATGGTTATCCAGATATAGAAGTATACCCCTATAAAGGTGGTCCGATTCGATGTTATATAGAGGTCAAAGCTCAACGTCGTACATTTATGGCTGTTACTAAGTGTTTACCAAAGGGTAATTTAATTCCATCTGAAACAGTTGCGCTAAACGAATCTGATTTAGTACGATATTTCAAAGTTGACAAAATAGAGCCTGTTCCAGTTTATGTTCTATGGGTCTTAAGTGAAAGGCCATGTATTGTGCCCCGTAGCCATCACCAATATTTCTATCAAAATATTACCGTTTTAGAGGAAATCTATAATCACTATACAATTAAACGACGTTTTCGTAGAAAAAGTGGCAAAGGTGATATTGTTAACAATCAACATAAAGGTGTTGTTGTAAA
Source organism: uncultured Veillonella sp. (assembly GCA_934183145.1). GTDB lineage: Bacteria > Bacillota > Negativicutes > Veillonellales > Veillonellaceae > Veillonella. Next base: position 1,316 of record CAKPSA010000155.1, on the reverse strand, counting down.
CTATCACTTTAGTTTACGCGAACTATTACCATTCAGAATTGATGACATATAACTAGAAAATACCAATAATTAATAAATACCCCCTTACTGGCGAACCAGTAAGGGGGTATTTTTATGCAGTAAAGTTATGAATTTAATAAAGGAGCCAAGGGCTTATCATACTACCCTTGTTTTTTGCTTTCTCTATACTGCTCTCGAACGTCCGCAATAGAAACCTTTTTTCCGTCTCTAATGACATACCAATAATCAAAACCATTCAATCGGTTAGCTTTTACCCCTCTTGCAATTGCTGCGCAGGAGTGCATATCAAGAATTTGATCCTCATATTTAAGTTTTCCATCCTTTAATAGCTTGGCAACCGCGTCCCCGGTTCTAAAATAAAAATCCTCATTTTCTATAAAGTATCCAGCCTCTATCATTTCTGGCATCGTAACTTTAAGAGGTTTTTTGTCATAATCCGCCCTAGCGATGGCACTATCCTCAAAGACAGTATCTGCTAATCGTTTTTCACCATATTTACAATACTCAGGATCACGTTCAATCATGATATACTGTCTACCAAGCTTTTTAGCAGCTACGCCAGTCGTCATCGTACCGCCAAACGGATCTATTACAACATCACCCATTTTTGAAGATATGGCCACAATCCGTTCTAGCATTTCTAATGGCTTCTGTGTACTATGAAGTTTCTTGCCATCATCTGTTTTTAAGCGTTCGTTTCCTGCACATACAGCCATTCGCCAAACAGAGCCCATTTGCTTACGTGTGCCCTTGGCAAATTCATCTTCTGTAACAGTATCCAAATTTAATTCTTTTCCTGTTTTATAGTTGAATGTATATTTAGATTTTTTACTTTTAGTCGCCCAAATCAATGTCTCATGGCTATTGTTTAATCTAGTACCCATAAAATTAGGTGTAGGATTCTTCTTATGCCAAACAACGTCATTTATGAACCAATAACCAATTTCTTGCATGATTGCACCAACGGTATAAATGCATTGCATTCCACCAATTACCCATATGGAACCATTAGGCTTTAACACTCTGTAACAGGCGTCTAACCATTTCTTTGTAAAAGCCTCATAAGCCTCTAAAGATTCAAATTGATCCCACTCATCATCACAACCATCGAAGTCAGTTCCTTCTACACGTGTCAAAGTGCCTTCAACTCTCATCCAATACGGAGGATCAGCAAAAATTAAATCAACACTGTTAGGCTCCATGGCATTCAGTATTTCTATTGAATCTCCATTAATAACAATATCTTTCATTCCTATTCATTACCTTAATTCTATTTAGAAGTAGTATTTCTCTAT
>CAKPSA010000154.1 GCA_934183145.1 uncultured Veillonella sp. | reverse complement strand
CTTAATTCATTACCAAAATCTAACATAATGCGAGTAGATGCTGTACTAATTTCTATAGCACTACCACCAATCTGATGTGTGCCACGATGAACAACAATATTCATATTCAACCTTTACTTAGAAATGGTAAGCAATGTTTCTGCTCGATATAAACGATCCAAATTTTCTGACCAATTATCTACTTTATTTTTATAAGGTGCTTTACTTACTTTTTGAGCTTGTAATACAACAAAACGAATTTGTTTTAATTCAGGCTCTTGTCTCAAAATATTTTCGCACAAAGATCGTAACCACTTACGTTTACTAGAGTCTATCATTTCTTTGCATTCTTTAAACTGTTGTGACACAACAGTTTTAGATGGATAGTAAGGTTCATTAGGTTCATTAGGTTCATTTGAAACGATACGAAGCATCAAATTTGTTTTATCCCCACCATCTTCTTTTATACAAGACTTTTCATCAAACAAAACAACTAACTCGGCTTCATTTATATGTTTATATTCAGATAATTTCTTTAAGTTATTTATCCCCTCGTGAGCAACATTAGCCTTAATCTGTTTTAAATCAAGCAACTTATAATATGTATAAGCTTCTAAAATACAGCGTAGTAAAGTTTCCTCACTACCAGATGGACGATATTTTAATTCAATTACAGAATAACATTCGTCACCAGTGTTATAGCCTAATAAATCTATTTTTCCATAAGAATCATTTTGTGTTGCCTTTAATGGTGTTTGATAATCAAAGATATAACCTAATCCATCAACCTCACGCTGATAAAACAACAACTTCGCTAAAATTTCCTCTTTACGATTTGTGCCTTGCAGCTTTTTCATATCTACTATTTCGGAAGGAGAATGATTTGTATCAAAATGATTAGGCCGTACTGGCTTTAAGTCTGTCCATGCACTTAAAAGATTTTTTGATAAAAGAGTGCTGGCAATAACTTCACTATAGCGGTTTTTATCCGCTTGCGACGCTCCTTGTACATAGCCTTTATAATTTATAATAGATGCCTTATAAAAATTTGCTGCAAATCTTTTTATATCCCCATCGTTATCTTTTTGTTTTACTTTTTTTATATTAACATTATCTTCTGTTGTATCGTTCTTAGGTTGCAAAAAAATAGTTTCAAACTCATTAATTTTATCTTTTCGATTAATACTCTCACAAATTATTTCGTATATCTCTTCACAATTCAACATTATAAATTCTCCCATGATAACAACTTACACTACTACACAAAAGTGCTTAAAACGGCCCGTATCTTACACAAAGTACTATTGTGTTTTATTATAAATTCATTATATCAACAACCATTTTATGGGTAAACAATGAAGAGACCTATTCAACACTAATAGTCTCTTTATCTATATATACTTTAATACAATTAACGAGTAATAAATTCCCCATGATACGACCTTTTATAGTGATAAACTAAAACAATATTTATATAAATCAGAAATTCTATAGAAAATCCTTGCGTCATTATTCTATATAATTTACTATATATAGAGAAATCTGATTATAAAAAGGAGTCATCATGGCTAATATTAATGAAAACTATTTAAACCTACAAGGTTCTTATTTATTTGCAAATATTGCTAAAAAGGTTGCAGATTATCAAGCAGCTCATCCAGATGCAGATATCATTCGTCTTGGTATCGGCGATGTTACATTACCACTTGTTCCAGCAATTATCGATGCTATGAGCAAAGCAGTTCAAGAAATGGGTAAAGCTGAAACATTCCGCGGTTACGGTCCTGAGCAAGGCTATGACTTCTTACGTCAAGCTATTGTTGATGGCGACTACAAACCATTAGGTGTAGACATTGCGATTGATGAAGTATTCGTTTCCGATGGTGCAAAATCTGATGTTGGTAACATCCAAGAGTTATTCAGCGAAGATAACATTATTGCTATCACTGATCCAGTATACCCAGTATATTTAGACTCTAACGTAATGGGTGGTCGTACTGGCGAAGCAGTAGATGGCATCTTCCAAAAAGTTGTATACCTCCCTACTTACGCTGAAAACAACTTCTCTCCAGAATTCCCTTCTGAACGCGTAGATATCGTATATCTTTGCTCCCCTAACAATCCAACTGGTACCGTTTTGAGCCGTGCTCGTTTAGCAGAATGGATCAAATGGTGTAAAGATAATGATGCGATTTTGATGTTCGACTCCGCTTATGAAGCTTTCATCAGCACAGAAGATACTGTAAAATCCATCTACGAAATCGAAGGTGCTCGTGAAGTAGCTATCGAGTTCCGTTCCTTCTCCAAAACAGCTGGTTTCACTGGTACTCGTTGTGCTTATGCAGTTGTACCAAAAGAAGTAACTGGTAAAACTAAATCCGGTGAACGCCAAGCGCTAAACCCTATGTGGAACCGTCGTCAATGCACTAAATTCAATGGTGTGCCTTACATCATCCAACGCGGTGCTGAAGCAGTATACACAAAAGAAGGTCGTGAACAAACTCGCGCTAACATTGCATACTACAAAGAAAACGCTCGTATCATCAAAGAAGGCCTTGAATCTATTGGTCTTACTGTATATGGCGGCGTTGACGCTCCATACATTTGGTTAAAAACACCTGGTAACATGACTAGCTGGGAATTATTCGACATCTTGCTCGAACAAGTTCAAATCGTATCTACACCAGGCTCTGGCTTTGGTCCTCACGGTGAAGGTTACCTTCGTTTAACAGCTTTCGGTAGCCGTGAAAATACAATTCGCGCCGTTGAAAGAAT
>CAKPSA010000153.1 GCA_934183145.1 uncultured Veillonella sp. | reverse complement strand
GATATGGGCTTTGACGTAGATATCGGACCTTTGTTCCAAACTCCAGAAGAAACAGCTCAAGATGCGGTGGATAATGACGTTCACATCGTCGGGTTCAGTTCTCTTGCGGCAGGTCATAAAACATTGTTACCTCAACTTGTGGAAGAACTCAACAAACGAGGTCGTGGAGATATTTTGGTTGCCATCGGTGGCGTAATCCCTGCTCAGGACTATGAGTTCCTACGCGAACATGGCGCAGTGGCTATCTTTGGCCCTGGTACAGTCTTGCCTGTAGCGGCTAAGAAATTGCTAGAAACATTGACTAGTCACATTCAAGACGAGTTTAATGACTGATACTTATCGTCCCGATTGGGTGCCAGAAGATGCGAAAAAGGATGATACCTTTGCGTGTCATGTAATGAAAGGCGTCAAGGAAATGCACGATGGCCTTTTATCTAGCTCTGCTCATCTGGCTCCGTCGGTACGTCCCGTACAGCGGCGAAAGAAGTTAACTGTCGCTGATTATGTACGCGGTATCGAGCAGGGGGACCGCGTTATACTTTCACGGGCTATTACATTAGTAGAAAGTAATAATAAGGAACACTTTAAATTAGCTCAACAAGTATTGCAAGCTATATTGCCTCGCACGGGCAAGGCGTTGCGCATCGGTATTACTGGTGTGCCTGGGGCCGGTAAAAGTACATTTATTGAAGCCTTTGGCAATATGCTCATTGAAGCAGGTTACAAGGTAGCCGTACTTGCTGTAGACCCTACGAGCCAAGTCACAAAGGGCAGTATTTTGGGCGATAAAACGCGGATGGAAACATTGACGAAACATCCTGACGCGTATATCCGTCCGTCGCCAGCAGGCGGTACACTAGGCGGTGTAGCTCGTAAAAGTAGAGAGACCATGCTACTTTGCGAGGCTGCTGGATACGATATCATTCTCGTCGAAACCGTTGGGGTTGGGCAAAGTGAAGTTACCGTGCGTTCCATGGTAGACTTCTTTATGCTCATCGTATTAACTGGTGCAGGCGATGAATTACAAGGCATCAAAAAAGGCGTTATGGAGCTGGCCGATGCTATTGTGGTCAACAAGGCTGATGGGGATAATCTCAAGCGCGCTCTCATCGCTCGTAGCGATTATGATCGAATGTTGCATTACATTCGTCCTGCTACAGAAAAATGGAAAACCCAGGCCTACACATGTTCAGCCGTTACAAAGGATGGTCTCGATGAATTATGGGATGTAATCCAAGAATTTGCTGAACAAGGCAAGGAAAATGGGGTCTTCTTAAAACGCCGTCAAGAACAATCCCTCCGTTGGGTACGCGATATGATTGACGAACACTTGCACAACCTATTCTTTAATAATGTCGTCATTCAAGGTCGTATGGGCGAAGTGGAAGCAGCCGTTTTAGACGGTGAAATGAGCGAATCTCAAGCTGTTGAAGAATTAATTGGCGTTTTCGACAAGTCCATTAAATAAGTAAATAGCTACATACCTATTTGATAAGTCGGCATAACTTATCTATTAAGACACTCCGATTAGCTATCATACTGATTTAGACAAGATGTATCCAGAAAAGGCATAGTATAAATATTTCTATTTGGTTTATTCCAATGGAGATGTATACTATGCCTTTTTATATGCCTGTGAAAGCATATTCATGAAATAAATTTCATAACATCTATGCTTGATGCTTTCGCAAAAATCATATATGATATATAATTTAGTCATAGATTATTACTTGTGTGTGATTAAAAAGAGAGGGTTATTATGAAACCACTAGTAAAGAAAATGTTAACAGCTGTATTGTGTGCATCTACTCTAACAGCACCATTATTCTTGACAGGATGTAGTGTTTCTAAGGTTGCAAACGGTGTACAGAAAGGAGTTCAAAAGGCGCAAGAGAAAGACGTTAAAGTATTTAACAACTATATTGAAGCAGTTAGCGATTTTAATGATCGTGCGCTTACCTTTGATTTTGCGAATACACCGACAATTCAAGGTTTAAAAAGTGGACAACATTTGACATCCTTTAGTTCACCAGATTTTAAAGAGTTACGAAAAGATTTACAAAAGGCCCAAAAAGATGGTGTTCCTTATGATGATATGAAGGAACCTCTTGATCAAGTACTAGCTGTCTTGGATCAAATTGTGCCCGTTGCGAATGAATTAAACTCTTACTACGAGGCGAAAACATATACGACAGACAATTATGCTAAGGAACAACAGTTAGGTCCAAAGTATATTCAACTGTATGAACAATTCTATGCGGTATATCCTACATTAAATGATATCATTCATAAACATAACATAGAAAATCAACAAGAACAGCTGAAAGCATTGAAGGATGCAGGTAAGAAGAATGCTGCAGCAGCTCAAGAAGCACATCTCCGACTTACTGCTGTTCTAGATAACTTTGAAGAGGGCAAATCAATCGATGTGAATGCTGTTAACCAAGAATTGCAAGCTATCAGTGATTTGGCCAATTCTGTTAATAGTGAAGAATATAAGCATACAAAACAATCTTTAAATAAAACTATTGGTGCTATTCGAACATTTATGGCTGCACAAAATACAGAAAATTATAATGACATGATCGAAGAGTACAACGATTTGATAGGCGATATGAATGATTTAGATGTTAACAAACTCGATAAATAATATTTAATCGTATATATTATTTTATGAAATGTTAGGAGAGGAACATTAAAATGAGCAAGAAAATGTTATTACCCGTTGGTGTAGTTGTTCTAATTATAGGTATTGTTATCTT
>CAKPSA010000152.1 GCA_934183145.1 uncultured Veillonella sp. | reverse complement strand
GATTTATTTAGGTAGAATAATTTTTGGTTCTTTTTTAGCTTTATATAAAACACCATTAAAACCAATAACTTGGACTAATTCAGCACCAAGCATATCAGCTAACTCTTGGAAAATCGTCTTATCTTCAGGGCTATTGTTGTGTAGTTTCACCTTGATTAATTCACGAGCCATTAAGGCTGCGCGAGCACTATCAATAACGCTATTTTCTAAACCATTTTTACCAATTTGAACTACTGGAGGCATTGTTGCTGCCAAAGAACGTAAATACCGTTTTTGTTTTCCTGTCATTATTACTCCTACTCTTGGAATGTAAAGCGTTGATCGCCAATCACAACTTCATCACCGTCTTTACAACCTTTTTCTTTTAATTTAGCATCTAGCTCCATAAAGCGCCAAATGCGTTGGAATCTACGAAGAGATTGATCATCACTTAAATTTGTCATTGCTACTAAGCGTTCAATACGTTTACCTGTAATATAGAATGCTGCATCATCACCACGGGTAATAACGAATTCTACATCTGGTTTTGCTTCGTATACAACTGTATCATCAGTTGCTTCTGGTTCTGGCTCGTAGTTTTCTACATAGTAGTAAGCTCGTTCCATGAGCTCTGGTAAACCTTCACCACTTAATGCATTGATAAGGAATACTTCATATCCTTTATCTTCAAAATATTTTTTTGTATCAGGAATTGTTGTATCATCAAAGACCATATCAATCTTATTAAGTGCAACAATTTGTTTTTTATTGGCTAATTTTTCAGAATATTTACGAAGTTCTTCATTAATAGCATCAAAATCAACCTTTGGATCGCGACCTTCCATACCAGATACATCAAGGACGTGAATTAAAATGTTAGTCCGTTCTACGTGACGCAAGAAGTTATGCCCTAGGCCAACACCTTCGCTAGCCCCTTCAATAAGGCCAGGAATATCGGCTAATACAAAACTACGGTCTCCAGAGATTGTTACTACCCCAAGTACAGGTGTCAATGTAGTAAAGTGGTAAGCAGCTACCTCTGGTTGAGCTTTAGAAACCTTACGTAAAATACTAGACTTACCAACAGATGGATAGCCTAATAGACCAACATCTGCCAATACTTTAAGCTCTAGTTGTAACCAGAACTCTTCACCAGGTTCACCCTTTTCTGCAAATGTAGGTGCACGGTTAGCACTTGTTTGGAAGCGTGCATTACCACGGCCACCACGACCACCTTTAGCAATAACAAATGTATCGCCATCGTTAACGAGGTCACAGAAAATTTTACCTGTTTCTTCTTCTTTAATTACAGTGCCCAATGGAACCGGGATAATCAATGGCTCAGAACCGCGACCATGCTTGTTAGAGCTTTCACCATTACCACCAGCAGGCGCCTTAAACTGACGTTTATATCTAAAGTCTACAAGAGTATTAATATTCTTGTCCGCTTTAAAAATAACGTCTGCCCCTTTACCACCATCGCCGCCACTAGGGCCGCCATTTGGCACGTATTTCTCACGGCGGAAGCTAGACATGCCGTCCCCACCGTCACCGGCCTTAACAAAGACACGCGCTCTATCTATAAACATATTTTAACTCCTATGCATTATTGCTGTAATAACTCTAATGCCTTTTTAATTTGAATATCATCTAATGTACTAGATGGATTTACACCTTTTGGTAAATCCAATTCTACATCAGGTTTAATACCAATGCCGTCAATAACACGGTCATTTGGTGTATGGTACTTAGCAATAGTTACCTTAACGCCTTCATTATCAAGGCTAGGATAAATAGTTTGCACTGTACCTTTACCATATGTATTAGTACCTAAAATAGTACCTAGTTTACGGTCTTGAATAGCACCAGCTATGATTTCAGATGCGCTAGCAGATCCTTTGTTAACAAGAACTACTAATGGCATGGCTACTTCTGGACCATTAGACTTATAAACATCTTTCTTCCCAGCTCTATTTTGTACGGTTACTAATGTACCTGGAGGCATTATATAGTTAGAAATCTTTTCTGTTGTAGACAACAAACCACCAGGATTATCTCGAAGGTCTAAAATAAGTTCCTTCATGCCTTGAGATTGTAATTCTTTAAATTGTGTTTCGAAATCATCAGCCGTATTTTCTGCAAATTGACTAATCCGAATATACCCCACTGTACTTGTAAGCATTTTACTTTTAACAGTTGGTAACACAATGGATTCACGAGTGATATCAAAGTGCAATGTTTCACCATTACGCTCTATATCAAGGGCTACAACGGTACCAGCCTCACCGCGAATTCGAGAGGATGCATCTTCTACAGTAATATCACTTGTGGATTGACCATCGATAGCAATAATATGATCACCTGGTTTTATGCCCGCTTTGAAAGCTGGTTGATCTTCCATAATACTAACTGCATATAAACCTTTATCATCATGCCCTAGGACCATGCCTACACCTGCATAAGTACCAGATGTCTGCATTTTCATGGATTTAAATTCATCAGCATCCAAATAAACACTATGAGGTTCTCCCAAAGAGCCGATCAAACCTTTTAACATACCATCATATAGGGTAGCTTTAGACATAGGTGTCATAAAGACTTGACTCGCAGCATAGTAGGCTACAAATAGTCTTGGTAAGCCCCAGAATGAACCAGATAAGTACCAAAACGTGAGCCACATAATAACGATGCCGGAGCCTATATATTTCAATAGACTCCATAACACCGTACGTGTATCAAATTTCATATTATAAATATCCCATAGGATCAACAGGATCCCCACTTATACGAACTTCAAAATGTACATGTGGCCC
>CAKPSA010000151.1 GCA_934183145.1 uncultured Veillonella sp. | reverse complement strand
ATTGACAAATTTACGTTTTAACTCTATAATTACCCTGTTATGGTATAAGTAAAACAATACAAATGACGAGGAGGTGTTTTACTAATGAAACGTACTTACCAACCAAATACTCTTTGGAGAAAACGTACCCATGGTTTCCGTGAACGCATGAAAACTATCGGTGGCCGTCTCGTTTTAAAAAGAAGACGTGCAAAAGGCAGAAAACGCTTATCTGCATAATATAATAGCTGTTAGGCAGGAGAAAAAACTTGGCGCTGCTGCCAAGTTTTTCTATTCTTAGGACTTAAGGACAATGCATATGGATTATTGCCTCGAAAAAGCAAGACGACTGACGCACAATAATGAATATCGCCTTGTGTATAAGCACGGTAAATACGAAGTAGGCCGCATGTGTGTACTCTATCGTATGCCCGTGGCGAAGCAATCTACGCGCATTGGTTTTGTAACCGGCAAAAAGGTTGGTTGTGCTGTAGAGCGCAACCGAGCTAGACGCCTTATGAAAGAGGTTTATCGCCTCAATCAACATTCCATACGCGAAGGGTATCATATCGTAATTGTTGGACGTGGCCCTCTGAAAAACGCTACCTACGAAAAAGCGGAAAAGGAAATTTTGTATCTCTTGCGAAAAAGCAAATTGTTGATACAAAATGATAAATAGGACCACAAGTTAGAAGGCTTTGGTCCTTTTTTGTGTATATGGAGGTTTCCATGAAACGCTGTATAACCACGCTTTTACGACTTTTAATTAGGTTCTATCAGCTTGCCATATCTCCCTTAAAACCTGGATGTTGCCGTTATTATCCGACATGTTCCACATATACTCTGCAGGCCATCGAAAAATATGGTCCTTTGAAAGGTAGCTGGATGGGTTTAAAACGCATTCTTCGCTGTCATCCTTTTCACAAGGGTGGCTACGATCCAGTGCCATAATCTATTTTAGATTAGGCTGGATGCGTTCTGTGAAAGCAACTTTCACAAAAACCATTTAGCACAGTTTTGGAAATACCTGAGCATCTGTATGGATGAAATTTAGACCATACCATAACGATATATAGATGCGCAAAGGACAGTTTCGGACTGTAAGAAAAAGGAGAAACAATGGAATTCTTAAGTAGTATATTCCACCCTATCGTTGAATTAATGACTACATTGGTAACCTATGCGTTCCAATTAACTCAAATGGTAGGCTATCCAAGCTACGGTGTGGCTATTATCCTTTTAACAATCGTTATCAAAGCGGTTTTGGCACCACTTACTGTTAAACAAATTAAATCCATGAAGGCTATGCAAGAGTTACAGCCTCGCATGAAAGAATTGCAAGATAAATACAAAAATGATCCTGCAAAACTTCAAGCGGAAATGGGTGCATTGTACAAAGAAATGGGCGTTAACCCACTAGCTGGCTGCTTGCCTCTATTGGTACAAATGCCATTTTTGATCGCTATCTTCTATGCTTTACAAGGCTATCCATACAATCAAAACTATGTACAATTCTTATGGCTTCCTAGTCTTGGCGAACCAGATCCAATGTACATCTTGCCAGTATTGAGTGCATTATCTACATGGATTATGTCCAAGCAAACTAGTAGCGGTGCAACTGGTGCTGCTGCGCAACAACAAAAGATTATGACAATCTTTATGCCTTTATTCATTGGTTACATCTCCCTTAACTTCCCATCTGGCTTAGTTATTTACTGGATCGTATCCAATGTATTCCAATTTGTGCAACAACATTTCATTTACAAAAGCTTAGAAGCTAAGAAATAGGAGACACTATGGAATTTATCGATGTATCTGCTAAAACCATTGAAGATGCCATTGCCAAAGGCGTAGCTCAATTGGCTGTAGAAGGCCAAGAATTGGTAGAAACTAAAGTCTTGGAACAACCTTCTAATGGCTTCTTGGGCATTGGTCGTAAACCAGCAGTTGTTCGCTTATTCTTCACATCTGTAGCTAAAACTGCTACGCAAGAAGAAGTAGCTCATGTAGAAGAACAATCTGTAGCTGTTGCTTCTGAACCAGTAGCAACAAGTGAAACAGAAGTACAAGATACAGCAGTTGAAACTTTTGAAAGTGATATTGTAGAAAAACCTTCTAAAAAGGAACTTTCAAAAGAAGATCAACAAGAAATTGCTGAAAAAGGTAAACAATTCCTCGATGATATGTTTACTCAAATGGGCCTCACTGTAGTTATCGAAAAAATGATGACTAAAGATAAGATTACATTCCAAGTACACGGCGAAGATTTGGGTATTTTGATCGGTAAACATGGTCAAACATTGGATGCTATTCAATACTTAACAAATCTCGTGGCTCACAAGGATGTATCTGGCCACTGCCATATCGTTGTAGATGTGGAAAACTATCGTTCTCGCCGAGAAGAAACATTGGTAAATCTCGCGAAACGCTTGGCTTCTAAGGTGAAACGCAACCGTCAAAAGGTTTCCTTAGAACCAATGAATGCTTTTGAACGTAAAATCATTCACACTGCCCTTCAAGGGGACAAAAACGTTGTTACTAACAGTGAAGGGGACGAACCGTTCCGTCACGTTGTGATTACGTACAAAAAATAAAATATAGTGGCGCAGCTTTCAAGTAACTGATATCCTCGGTTGCTTGAGGGCTGTCCTCTTTATTCTTTAGGTTATGGTGAAAGCTAACCTAAGTTAATCTTCGCATGCAAAGATTAGTTTAGTTTAACTTTCACAGGCGAAGAACATATACAAAATCAAATACTAGATAATCGAAATACGGAGATATGTATGTATATAGATGATACAATAGCGGCCATTGCGACGCCGCCCGGCATCGGCGGGGTTGGTATTATTCGGGTCAGCG
>CAKPSA010000150.1 GCA_934183145.1 uncultured Veillonella sp. | reverse complement strand
GTTTCAACAACGCCAAGAGTATGTTTAAAGCGTTTTTTACTCAACCACTCACTCACACTAAGTTGTATTTCATCAAATGATAACATTCTTTATTCCTTCTCATAAATATGGTTTTCTTCTATATACTCTACTACACATTTAGGCAACATATAGCGAACCGTTTTTCCAGAACGTAGTCGTTCTCGTAAATACGTAGCAGATAACTTCATCTCAGGAACCTCCATAAGATGTATTCTTTCTCGTGCTTTAGGTCCTAAAAGCTCTAATGTTTCGTCAATAGCACTGGACCCATCCGGTCTTGTAGCACCAATAAAGTGGACCTCATCTAATAATTCCTCAATAAATTTCCACGTTGGCAATGCACGAATTGTATCAGTTCCAGCTATAAAGTAAAATTCAACATTTGGTCCATATATTACCTTGAAATGTTGAATCGTATAAACCGTATACGAAGGGCCTTCTCGACGCATCTCCACATCAGAAATTTCAAAATTTGGATTATCTGACACGGCAGCTGCAGTCATAGCATATCGATGATGACTATCTATTACATCATGTTGCTTATGAGGTGGTATCCGTGCTGGCACAAAAATAACCTTCTCTAAGTTAAAGCTTTCACAAGCCACCTCGGCAATCATGAGATGACCTAAATGAATAGGATTAAAAGTTCCACCTATGATACCTATACGACGTTTCTCTACCATAATAATGTCACACCCTTAATGACAATGACACAAATAATGATAAATAAGAGCAGTGCTTTTCCATAGGATATCCATTCGTATCGACCTTTAGGAGTCTGAATATATCTGTAGTATGCCCTTATTAAGTAATATACAGTCTTCACTTTCGAACTTGGCCTTCTCCAAATACAAAGTATTTATATGATGTTAATGCCTGTAATCCCATTGGTCCACGAGCATGAAGTTTTTGTGTGCTAATACCAATTTCAGCACCAAAGCCAAACTCAAATCCATCTGTAAAACGTGTGGATGCATTATGATACACAGTAGAACAATCTACTAAATTCATGAATACAGTAGCGCGCATAGGTTCATCAGTAACAATAGATTCAGAGTGATGCGTTGTATAACGATTTATATGCTCAATAGCCTCCTCAAGATTATTGACAATACGAACATTTAAATCCATATCGTTATATTCTGTGTTGAAAGAATTTTCTGTTAAAGGAATTGTATTCTCCATATATTGGGCTACATCTGTATCACCGTGAATTCGGACACGATATTCTTGTAGCCCCTTATCAAGACGTGGTAAAAATTCACCGGCCACCGCTTGGTGTACTAACAATGTTTCCATAGAGTTACATACGGATGGACGCTGCACCTTTGCATTAATAGCAATGTCTAATGCCATATCGAGATCAGCATATTCATCTATATATGTATGACATACACCACTACCCGTTTCGATAACAGGAATACTACTTTCCTCTACAACACGACGAATGAGTCCAGCGCCACCACGAGGAATGATGACATCAATATATTTACGTTGGTGTAATAGTACACCAACCATATCTCGATCTAGAACTTCCACGAGTTGAATCGCATCTGGTGTAATTCCAAGAGTTTCTAGGGTATTGCGCATAATAGACACAATGATTTGGTTGGTATGGAAGGCTTCCTTACCACCGCGTAATATCGTAGCATTTGCAGTTTTTAAACAGAGGACCCCTGCATCAATTGTTACATTTGGACGAGCTTCAAATATAATGCCAATAACACCAAAAGGTACTGCTCTTTTTTCAATAACTAAACCATTAGGACGCGTAATAGTTTCTAGAACTGAACCAACTGGACTTTCAAGAGCAGCTACTTGGCGAACACCTTCTGCCATTTGAGAAATACGGCTAGGTGTCAATGTTAATCGATCTATCATAGTTTGAGGTACATTATAATCGCCAGATTTATCTAAATCTAATTGATTAGCGGCCATAATTTCATCGGTTTGTGCTTCTACAGCATCAGCAATTGCTAATAATGCAGAATCTAATGTACCTTGATCAATTTGAGCTAATTCAAAGGATGCCGCTTTAGCTCTTTGACCCATATCTTTACAAATTTCTTCATACTGGTTCATAGGATATCCTCAATGTAATAAAACTAGATTATTACGATGTACTGCTTCATCATAGGTTGTATTAATACCTAAAATTTGCGCTATATCATTTGTATTATGACCTTTAATGGCCTTCATATCTTCGATGCCATAGTTGATAAGTCCACGGCCAATTTCTTTACCATCGTGATAAATAGAAATTGTATCGCCAGGTCCAAATGACCCATCTACATCAATAATACCAGCTGGTAGAATACTCGCCCCTTTATCTAATACGGCACGAGCACAACCATCATCAATAGTGATTGACCCTTTCAATCGTTTACCAAAGGCAAGCCAGTGATGTTTTCCTGATAAGCCAGCATCATGTGCTTCAAAGAGAGTACCAATATTTTCACCCTTACATACACGACGAACAGAATCTTCTACCTCGCCGGATGTAATTACCATTGGTACCCCAGAGTTTGTAGCCATATGAGCAGCCTTTATCTTGGTATACATGCCACCTGTTCCCATATTGGATCCAGCACCACCTGCAATAGCATAAGTATCATCAGTAATTTCAGAAACTGTTTCTATTAACGTAGCATCTGGATGAGTTGCTGGATTGGCTGTATATAATCCTTCGATATCGGATAAAATGATAAGCAAATCAGCATCGACAATACCAGCTACGGTAGCAGATAAAGTATCATTATCACCAATTTTAAATTCTTCAATAGCAACCACGTCATTTTCATTGATAATAGGAATAACATTGAGTTGCAACAAAGTATGTAATGTATTACGCAAGTTAAGGTAACTATGACGGCCTGTACTATCTTCTTTCGTTAAAAGAATTTGACCTAC
>CAKPSA010000149.1 GCA_934183145.1 uncultured Veillonella sp. | reverse complement strand
CTTTATTATTTACTACTTTATTTCTTTTTAGAGTTTTTCTTTGGTGTTGTTTTCTTTGTATCTGTTGATTTAGAACTTTTCGGTTCTATAATCGTAGATACTATCTCATCTAACACCTCAACAACCTTTTCATCTAATTGGGGTTTCTCTGTTTCATCAGCTACCTTAGCTGGCTTATCTGTAAAATCATCATTAAAGGATTCTACTAAGCCTTCTGCAGGTCGAGGAATTACTTTATGAGCCACATATAGGTTCAGCCCTTTTGTGAGCGCTACACCAGTTTGAACAGCTGCTTCAACAGCTGCTACATCACCAGCAACCTTTACGGTCATCAAGCCAAAGCCTCTCGCCTTTTCTATGCCTATGAGCCGTACATTTGCAGCTTTAACCATTGCATCTGATGCGGTGATAGCCCCCAATAAACCGGCTACTTCTAGTAACCCTAGTGAATCTTTCACCATGCCACCTCCCGACGTCTATTTCTTTGATGATTCGCACGTAGGATTCATGGATTCCTATGACGTTAGCTACGTTGCATATCTACTAACATTTGACGAATCAAATCTTTTAACTCTGGTTCTTGAGTCTCTGTTTTAGGTTCTTCTTTCGGTTTCTCCTGTACAGGTTCATCCTTGAGCATACCTACCTCATCCATTATGTCCATAATGATAGCCCGTAGCATTTGTTCATTTAGTTCTGCCATTATGAATCCTCCTATTCACATTGTGAAAGTATCATCTATAGTGACTTGATAATGATATGTAATGAGTGTATGACACTTTCAAACCGCATTCATTAAATAATGTAAGCATTACCTTTATTCTTAGGTTTTTCCCCCATAGTTTCTAGTAATGCTAATCCTACATCACGTGCTGCTTTTACAGCTTGTTTAACAGCGCCAGAATCACCACTAACTTGTAAAATAACTTCATTACTCATAGCGGAGCTCGATGGAGATCGATAGCCTACTACATCTACATTAGCTGATTTAACGGCTGTATCCGCCATAACTACACCGATAGCTGCTGGGGCCCCAACAATCAAGCCAAAGGCTTTACCTTCTGGTGTTCCAAAGGCAGTCACTAATGCTTCTCCTGCGCGCGCTGTATATTGAACCTCCACATGACCTGCGTCATTCATATATACTTCGCCAAAGGTACGTTCTAATTCACGCAATGCTACTTCTACAGAACGTCTTACATCAGATACATCATCGCCGCCAAATATGATAAGGGAACCAGAACCGGCGCCACCTTTCATATCACGGGCAAGCTCAATGCTAACAATCTCGGTATTCGTTGCTTTTACAGCTTCATCAGCGGCCATGATTTGCGGCCCTGCACCTATACGTGAACCTAAGATACCGATAGATCGATATGACTTAGTGAGCTTCATAGCTTCCAATACTTGACTGTCTACATTGGCAATTACGAGACCAATTGTATCGCCTGTTGTAGTGCTACCTACGTGTTCAGTGATCATAGAAGTTTGTAATTGACTTACAGTAGGTGAACTTACAGGTGACGAAGCACATGATGCATTACCAGTTGCGCCTGTAGCTTTACTTAAGTCAGCACCATCGATACGCATCAACACGCGTTTTAAAATCTCATCTACCATACTTTTAGTATCGGCCATAATTATTCACCCTTTGTTGGTAAAATACCTTCTACATCTTTATGAGGTCTTGGAATTACATGAGTAGAGATAACAATGCCTACGCGTTCAGCAGCAGCTGCACCTGCATCTACAGCAGCTTTTACAGCCCCTACATCACCACGAACCATAACAGTAACGAGACCAGAGCCAATTTTTTCATTGCCCACGAGTTCCACATTAGCTGCTTTAAGCATTGCATCTGCTGCTTCAATAGCGCCTACTAGGCCCTTAGTTTCCACCATACCTAATGCTTCTTGTGTCATCTGTTTTCTCTCCTTTTACAAAATATAGAGCAAAGATTACAAATTTATTTCTCTAATAGTTCCACCATAGTGCCTATATTCATAAAGGCAAAGTGTGCTGTTTTAAGTAGTTGTACCATGAGTACAGCCCCTGTACCTTCACCTAATGCCATTTGCCCATGGATTGGAACTTCATCAAGACGAATATTTGCATAAGCCAATGCTGCGGCCATCCCTACCTCACGAGAATAATGAGATGGAATACCGTATAATGGAGCGTCTCCATTCATTTGAGTAGCACAAGCCATAGCAACTGCTGTAATATATCCATCGATTACAAATGGAATATGTAGGTCTGTACAAGCTACCATAGCGCCTGTAATGGCGGCTATATCAAAGCCACCTACACGGCTGATTACCTCTTTTGGACTGTTTAAGTGCCCCTTATGATGAGATAGTGCAGTACGTACAAATTCTCGTTTTTGGTTCATGTACGCCTCTTCATCAGGACCAGATCCAGGGCCTACGGTTATCCGTGGGTCTAGTTTTGTAAGACCACTTAAGACAGCTGCTGAAGTAGTCGTATTACCAACGCCCATTTCTCCGAAGGAAAATAGATTGATACCCGATTCTGCGTAGTAGACAACGCGGTTATATCCCGCTTGGTACGCTAGGTCAAATTCTTCAGCGCTCATAGCAGCACCATCTAATATATTCTTTGTGCCTTGAGCAACCTTTCGATTGACCCCAATACCTTGTGGGCAAGCAATACCTACATCTACCACTTCATAAGGAATATGGTTAAAGATACAGTAATTAGCAACTGCACTTTTACCATCAATCATATTCTGAGACTGTTTACGGGTAATCTCATAGTTATAACCGATTAGACCATCAACGGAAATACCATTATCGGCCGAAAAGATAATATGCTGAGCATGAATCTCAGGTTTCATATCCTGCCAAGCAAGACACATTTTTTTGAAATATCGTTCCCATAGACCCAAGCTTTTTGGAATGATCGCCTTATTTAAAATAAATTGATTAAGTTGTTCTTCAAAA
>CAKPSA010000148.1 GCA_934183145.1 uncultured Veillonella sp. | reverse complement strand
GAATTCCCAGTACACGCCTGCGATAGAGCCGAGCACGATGGACCAAATGCCAGCGCCAGCTGTTGCATTTTTCCAGGTGAGGCCTAGTAGGAAGGCAGCGAATGGGCCCGCAGATCTCATGGTGAAAGCAAATACGAGCATTGGAATGATGGCTTTGCTTACGAGGGAGATAACGATGGCGATAATGCCGAGGAATAGCACGCATAGACGGCTATATCTTGTGAGCTGAGCATCGGTGAGGCTTTTACCAAAATGATGTTCTACAATATCCTTGGTAAATACTGTAGCAGCACCTAATAGGTCGCCTGCACCTGATGAAAGCGTCGCTGATACGACAGCGGCCATAACGAAGCCCGCCATGATTGGAGGCATGAGATTAAGCGCAACCGTTGCCACCGCATTGTTGGCTTCGATCCCAGGAAATTCAGCTAGTGCTACGAGGCCTAATACGGCAGGAACAAAGGCGAATAGAGCCATAATAAGACCGCAGATGATAGAACCGAGAACAGCCGTTTTTTCATTCTTTGCTGCGAAGTACCGTTGAACTGATTCTTGCCCTGTAGAGAAGGTCATGAAGTACATGATGACAAGGCCGATGATGGTTTTCCAACCAACCTTTGTGAAGCCCAGCTGTTCAGGTGGTAATTTAGTGACAACCGATTCCCAACCGCCTACATTGTGCAACACAAATGGTACAGCGAGGGTAAAGCCCCCAACGAGAACGAAGAAGTGGATCACGTCTGTCATTGTTACGCTCCACATACCGCCAGACATGGTGTAAATTACGAGTACTGCACCGCAGATGAGAATTGCTAGCTCTGTTGAAAGCCCAGTAAGAACGCTAATAATGGTTGCTGTAGCAGTAATCTGTACACCTGCTAGTGTAATGGTTGCGAGCATAGAGAGAATTGACGTAATGAGATGGCTAGAGCCACCAAAGCGACGACCGATGATCTCCGGCACGGTCGTTGCCATAGCACGTCGTAAGAGTGGTGCGATGAACGCAACGAGAATAACCCCAATCCCTGCAGAGACTACGTACCAACCTGCAGATAAACCCCAAGAACCATATGCTTTCGCGGCTACACCAACGGTACTCCCGCCACCGATCTCCGTAGCTGCTAACGTGCCTGCCGTCATAAGAACCCCAATACGACGACCTGCGAGTAGATAGTCAGTACTATCTTTTACACGAATATGACAATACACGCCGACCAATAAATTCAGTAATAAATAGGCACAAACAATGACCCATATAATAGTTAAAGAGTCCATATGCCACCTCCTAAACTACAAACTAGTTAGAGACACATACTAAATCACCCTTACTACTTGCGGTGCATATATCAAGTATAGTTTAATTATCCATAAAAACTGGGGAAAATACAAAGAGGAGTTTCTTGCTGCATTGGAGAATGTATATATATTAGGAAATAAAATATAAAATTATTAATAATAGGCACAGTCTTGTTTGCATAGTATACTTATGCTAATAAGGTTGTGCTTATTTTGTTGTAATGTGAGAGGAAAAGAGAGGATTTTATGTTACGTAAAAGTGTAATTATGATGGCACTAGCAACTGCTTTTACCATAAATGTAAGTGCTGTACAGATCGAAGTGCCAGCCGGGCAGCCGCCTATGCCTGGGGCAGATGCGAGCATTCCTGCTAATGCGTATGAGAATTATCGTCATATCAATGAAAAGGCGGTACAAGAAGCAGAGGCATTTAGTGCCAAAGTACAGACGACCGTAGAGAAACCAAGCGTTGCGGTAGAAAAGGTTTTCAAAGAGAAAGCTGGATTGGCTAAAGCGGTTAAGCTAGGGGAGTATTCACAATCTACTGTCATCTTACTTCATGATGAAAAGAATAATATCCGTTTAGCTGTTCCAAATATTAGCTTGCGTGGAGACACAGTTGAATCTAAATCGAGTGACGGGCCTTTATTTGCGGTTCGTGGTTTTACAAGTATTTTGATGGTGGGGCCCCCACATGGTAAAGAATTTAGTAAACGTATGCATAATGAAGGTGTCTATACCTATCCGGGCTTAGAAAATGCATCTTGGAAAATCCTTAAAGCCAAGACACATGTAATGTATACAGAGTTTACGCCTAAGAACACGAACACTACCTATGGTATTACATATCTTGGTGGTGGTGATGTGAAGGAACCATACCAAGATAAAATAGCTGAAGTGGTAATGAGTAATTATATTATTCCATCTATTGAGACTTTATCTAGGTTGGATAATTATAGCCATGTTAAACATTGGGACAATTTTAGTTATCGTATTCCTAAAAAGGCTAAGCTAGTGAGCGAGGCTATGGAAGATAACAAATATGAGGTTCGTACTTATGAAATCTCAGGAATCAAGATCCGTGTGTTACGCTTTCGAATAGACCCTAATGTTGTTGATAAAAGTTTGGCAAAAAAACAAATTTTTGCATTTTTGAATAAATATGGTGACCTTGATGCGCCTACACAGTATGCAACAGTTTGGAATAATGGTATTCCAGGCTTCTTAGTTGATCGCTATAAATCTAATGGGGAATCCTATTTGCGCCATTTTACAAAGGATGCTGAATATTATTATAGTTATCGCGTTGACTATGATGAAAGCAAATCTTCGTATAAGCATAAACAATTGCGCGATATGGTTGAGTATATAGATTTTGATAATGTTGAAAGTTTACGAAAGGCACCTCAATGGCGTATAAGTAATAGCCATAAAAAGAAGCTTGATGTGGATCCAATCTTTAATCCGTGGTATATGGAATGGATTAAAATATTAACTCAATAAGATTATTACCAGAAGAGGATATGATGTATGGCATATAATTTGAACAAAAAGGTGATAAAGTAAGGAAAAGCATAATTTATAAGTAACTATATTCTTATCATACCTATGAAAAAAGCCGAGCTTTTAATTCGTAGAATTAGCTCGGCTTTTATTACTTTATTCGTATATTTATATAATAT
>CAKPSA010000147.1 GCA_934183145.1 uncultured Veillonella sp. | reverse complement strand
CAGGATTTATTCAACAAGTACAACAGAAAAAGGTTGAGTCCGTAACGATTACCAATGATCATGGTATTAAAGGTAAATTAAAAAATGGAACAGAATTCAATTCTTATGCGCCAAGTGATGAAACATTAATTAAAACATTACAAGATAATGGCGTGGAAATTACAGCAGCTCCACCTGAGCAACCTGCTTGGTGGATGAGCCTTTTAGGTTCTGCTATTCCTATTATTATCTTGGTTGTGTTGTTCTTCTTCATTATGCAACAAACACAAGGTGGCGGTGGCCGAGTGATGAACTTTGGTAAAAGCCGTGCTAAATTGATGGGTGAAGGTAATGTTAAGGTTAGCTTCAAAGATGTAGCAGGTGCAGAAGAAGCGAAACAAGAATTAGAAGAAGTAGTAGAATTCTTGAAGGATCCAGGCAAATTTACAGCTATCGGTGCTAAAATTCCGAAAGGTGTATTGTTAGCAGGACCTCCAGGTACAGGTAAAACATTGCTTGCTAAAGCCGTTGCTGGTGAAGCAGGGGTACCATTCTTTACGATTTCCGGTTCCGACTTTGTAGAAATGTTCGTAGGTGTTGGTGCATCTCGTGTGCGTGATCTTTTCACACAAGCGAAAAAGAATGCGCCATGTATCATCTTCATCGACGAAATTGATGCGGTTGGTCGTCAACGTGGCGCAGGTCTTGGTGGTGGTCATGATGAACGTGAACAAACATTGAACCAATTGCTCGTTGAAATGGATGGCTTCGGTGCTAACGAAGGTATTATTACCATCGCTGCTACAAACCGTCCAGATATTCTTGATCCAGCGCTCTTGCGTCCAGGTCGTTTTGACCGTCAAGTTATCGTAGGTCGTCCAGACTTACGTGGTCGCGAAGCAATTTTGAAAGTTCATGCTCGCAATAAGCCGTTGGCTGACGATGTAGACTTGAAAACAATTGCGAAGAAAACACCAGGCTTTACTGGTGCTGACTTAAGTAACTTGTTAAACGAAGCAGCTCTATTAGCGGCTCGTCTTAACAAAAAAGTAATCACTATGGCTGAAGTTGAAGAAGCTAGTGAAAAGGTTAGCATGGGTCCTGAACGCCGCAGTCACATTGTGAGTGATAAGGATCGTAAGTTAACAGCGTACCATGAATCTGGACATGCTATCGTGGCACATTTGTTGCCTCATGCAGATCCTGTTCATAAGGTAACAATTATTCCTCGTGGTGCAGCAGGTGGTTACACTATGATGCTTCCTACAGAGGAACAAAACTACAAAACAAAATCTCAATTATTAGCTGATATTCGCGTGGCTCTTGGTGGTCGTGTGGCAGAGGCCTTGATTTTGGATGAAATCAGTACAGGTGCTTCTGGTGACCTTCAAAGTGTAACGAATACAGCGCGCGCCATGGTAACGCGTTGGGGTATGAGCGATGAGCTTGGCCCAATCGTATTTGGTGAACAACAAGAACAAGTATTCTTGGGTAAAAACCTTGGTCATGAACGCAACTACAGTGAAGAAATTGCTGCAAAAATCGATACTGAAATTCATCGTATCGTTGAAGATGCTTATAAAGATGTAACAAAACTTCTAAGCGACAACGAAAAATTCTTACATGATATGGCAAATGCTCTATTAGAGGAAGAAACAATCGATGCAAAAGCGGTAGATAATCTTTACAAGTATGGTACAACGAAAGCCCCTGAAACAGAGGAACCTAAAGCTACGTTAGAAGCAGCAGGTATTGTAGTACCAGAGGTTGTTGACGCTAATGAGCACACTTCTACAGTGGAAGCTCCTAGTGAAACACCTTCTAATGAAATTAAATAATGGATACTATCCAAATAAAAAAGAGCTGATCTCCTTGGAGACCAGCTCTTTTTTATTGTCCATCATTGATGTGACGGGTTGCTAAATATTCTTGTATGCGTCGTTCCTTAAGTGATTTTAAGTATTTCTGTGCTAATACATTTGGTATGGCTACGCCTACAGCGATGCCAACGATAGTTAGAATACCTGTTACGCCATTCTGCACCATATAAACAAGTCCAGATTCATTAAGTGCGTTGATGTGAAGAATATCGAATAGGAAACGATAATATAGAATACCTGGCATTAATGCGATAGCAGACGGCACGATGATGATCGTACTAGATGTTTTAAGCCAGGTAGAAACTTTTACATAAATAATGCTCATCACGGCAGCCCCTACAAAGGTGGCACCAGCAATAGAGAACCCTAATTCAACAGCTAGTAAATTGCGAATAAATACACATAATACACCACCGATACCGATTGATAATAAGAGTCGTACAGGGGCATTAAATAAAACTGCAAATGACGCAGCAGCCATAAATGAACCTATAATTTGTTCAATGGATAGTACATGAGGTTTAATATCTACAAAACTAAAGGACGGCATTGGACTAAAGTATAAGGCCATGGCCATGCCCAATGTCATACTACCTACGATGAGAATTGTTCTAATGGCTCGCGTAATACCCGATAGGATATGGTTGTTGATTGTATCGATAACAGCATTGATAAGAGGTACCCCTGGAATCATAAATAGGGTACAGCATACGAGAACATAAACTAATGAATCCTGTTCGATATGTGAATAGAAACCGTAGGCAGAAACCATAGCGGCAAATCCACCTAATGCAATACCTACATACTCATTACAGCCTAAACGCACGGATAGCGTACGCGTGAAATAGCCGATTAGTGAACAAATAATTGTTACTATAAAAGCTATCATATCACCACTATATAGAAAGGCGAGCCCTGCAGAACCTAGTGCACATGCAATACCCTTTATCCAATCAGGATATACAGGAATAGTAGAATCTAATTTTGAAATGAGCTGTTCATAGGTTGTGAGCGAGTAATGTCGTTCGAAGGCGCGCCATGTGAGTTTAGATACGGCATTGATCATGGCCATATTGGGTACATGAACTGGTGTTTTTCTAAAAACTGTTATGGAACGCTCTTTATGCAATAGATTCAC
>CAKPSA010000146.1 GCA_934183145.1 uncultured Veillonella sp. | reverse complement strand
CCACCTTAAGGCGGCGAAGTTTAGAACGCATATCTTGTACGGTAAGGCCCGGCGTATCATCGATAAAGAGCTTGGATCTACTCATGCGATCCGCAGCGGCGATAACCTTTTCCCAATCAGCTGGGTCCATGTTCGCACGGCGCAGCTTTTCAGAGCTTACACCTGCCACGGAGGAGAGAATACGACCAACGAGCTGTTCCTTGCCCATTTCTAGGGAGAAGAACGCTACAGTCTTGTCGTATAACATCGTTACATTTTGAGCGATGTTCAAGGTGAAAGCCGTTTTCCCCATCGCAGGACGAGCGGCTACAAGGATGAGGTCAGATTTTTGCAAACCATTAAATACATGGTCTACATCCTTAAACCCTGTTGGCACGCCTGTAATAGCACCATCATGCTGTTGCAATGCATTTAGCTTATCTAAATTAGATAATACTACTTCCCCAATAGGAGCAAAGGTTGATTCAGACTGTGTTTGACCACTTACATCTAATACCATTTGCTCAGCCTTGTTGAGAATAGCCGTTGGTTCATCTTCACCAGCATAGGTCATGCCTACGATTTTATTCCCTGCATCGATGAGGCGGCGCAACTGAGCTTTCTCGCTGATGATCTTCGCATGTTCCTCTACATTGTAGGACACGGATTCATTGGCGAGAGATGTAATATAAGCAAGACCACCTACTGCATCAAGACGCTTGCGACGATCTAACTCTTCACCTACGGTAATGAAGTCTGCCGTCTTGTTAGCATGCACGATTTCTAAGATAGCATCATAAATAATACGATGCGCATCGCGGTAAAAGTCTTCAGATTTTAGAATACTCGTCACTGTATCCACAACAGCGCCCGAGTTGGATCCATTCGTTAATAAAGCCCCCAAAACGGCTTTTTCCGCATCTAGATTATGCGGTGGAATGCGTACATCCATGATAATCCCCTTTACAAAACCACTATGGATAAAAGAATTCACCATACTCAAAGAGCATGGTGAACACTATTATTCAGCTACTACGTTAACCTTGATAGTACTTGTAATTTCAGGATGAACACGAACGAGTACGTCATGTACGCCTAATGTTTTCAATGGTTCTTTGATTTCGATTTTCTTTTTATCGATATCTACTTTATATTGCGCTTTAGCTGCGTCGGAAATATCTTTTGCAGTAACGGAACCAAATACACGGCCTTCTTCACCCATGCGAACTTTTACAGTTACTTCAACCTTAGCCAATTGAGCTGCCAAGATTTTAGCTTCATCATTCGCTACAACTTTGTGGTGAGCAATGGATTCTTGTTTTTGTTTCGCATTATTTACGTTAGTTGCTGTACCTTCAAGGCCAAGACCTTTTTTGATCAATACATTACGGCCATATGCGTCGCTAACTTCAACGATTTCGCCTTTTTTACCAACCTTTTTAACGTCTTCTAACAATACTACTTTCATTGTTCTTCCTCCTCTTTCTCAGCGGAATGAAGGGCTTCAAGAGCATGCTCTAAGATAGCCTTCTTCGCTTCCTCTATCGTCATACCTTGTAATTGGGCACCAGCCACAGTTCTATGACCACCGCCACCCAAGGCTTCCATTACAACCTGTACATTTACCTTGCCTTTGGATCGAGCACTAACGCCGATACCGCCGTCATTCAAGGAATACAGTACAAAGGCTGCTTCAATATCTTCATTACTGATGAGCATGTCCGCACTTTGTGCAGCTAATGCCATCATATCCTTCAAACCTTCAGGTGCTACGGAAATAGCAATCCCTTCAGTACGATTGGCTTCAAATACCATTTTAGCACGCAATTGGATGGAATCGAAGGTTTCAATAAATAATTGTTTAACCTTTTCAATATCCGCCCCTGCACGGCGCAAGAACGCGGCCGCTTCAAAGGTACGGGCACCCGTTTGTTGGTAAAAGTTCTTCGTATCAAGAACGATACCTGCATAAATGCCTGTGGCTTCCGTTTTTGAAAGTTTTACGCCACCACCTGCGTATTGTACAAGTTCTGTTACGAGCTCAGATGTAGATGATGCCGTTGGTTCTAAGTATGTAAGCAATGGATTTTCTACGAAGTCCGCTGCACGACGGTGATGGTCGATAACGATACGTCGTTCAGAAATTTCAAGAGCCTCTTGAGCTGCTACCATTTCTTGACGATGCGTATCACATACGATAGTAAGTGTATTAGCATCTACCCAAGCTTTTGCTGCTTCAGGGGTGATAATATGATCTTTCCAGAACTCATCTTCTTTCAGAATAGTTACCATTTTATCGATGGCACTGGTTTCCTTTGAAAGCACGATGCGCAATTCTTTGCCTAAAGTCCGTGCAATAGCTACAACACCGATAATACCACCTAATGCATCGTAGTCTTCACGTTTATGACCCATCACAAGAATTTTATCGGAATCAAGCATGAGTTCGTGTAAGGCTTGTGATACGACACGAGCACGAACACGTGTATTCTTTTCAACACCAGCAGTATTACCGCCGAAGAAGCGGGTACTTTCACCATCCATGATACACACTTGGTCACCACCGCGACCTAATGCGATATCTAAGGCAGCGCGAGCACGACTGGAAACCTCTTTTACAGACCCTACATTCTCGCTAATCCCTACAGAAATTGTAGCTGGCACCTGACGAGGCGAAGGCAATTTACGAATTTTCTCAAGGATTTTAAACCCGTCTTCCTCTATCGCATGAAGAGCACCACGAGAAATAGCAAAGGTATACATATCGTCTTGGAAGTTACGAATAAAGCCTTCATAACGGTCGATTTCATCCATAATGATATTGTTAATATCTGTCCAAACGCTAGTATACTCACGGTCACTAAGACCTTTTGTCAATTCTTCGAGATTATCAATTTGAATCATGCCCCATACAGGCTGATCCTCTTCAGCTTTAATACGCGCCTTTTCAAGGGCTGTAATGTCCTTAAAGTACAGAGCCATGACTGCATGTTCAGCCAATTCATCTTCACTATGAATGTCTGGTCGCGTATC
>CAKPSA010000145.1 GCA_934183145.1 uncultured Veillonella sp. | reverse complement strand
GATTTTGATGAAAGCCTCGCTTTCATACGTTATGTCTATTGTAACATAAAAATAGCGTTAACAAAAGAGGGGAACCCACTTGTTAACGCTAAAGTATAGTTTTAATCATCTTTTGGCATAGATTTGTAAAAGCCTTCGATACGCCACGCACCATTCTCTTCGATAACAGAAATATAGCGCTTCATCGGTGTGGCTTCCACAAGGCCAGCGCCTACAATTGTCGTTTGTAGGTTTGCCTCAAAGATAATACGTTTCAAGTCTCCTGTACGACTCACCCGTGCAGCCCCTAAGGACACTACATCCACCTTTGGCGCTTGTTTCATAGAGGCTAGCCATTTTTGTTTCTCTGTCGGGTTAGTACTAGCTTGGCTGATGATATAGGTGAAAGCCTTATCATAATCCTTGTTATTCAGGGCATCAAAATAATTTTGTACAGAAGCTCGCGCCGCTTCCGTACCACCTTCACCAACGATAGAGTTTGTAAGCCATCCGTCAGGGAATACTTCATTAGCTGGGCCCATCGAACGTAAAGATACACCAAATATACAAATTACAACCACAAGTATACCTACAAGAACGCGTGTTGTGAGAGCACTGCTCGTAGGAGATACTTTCATAATAGATGCCAATCGCTTGTCTATAACAAGATGCTGCAACGCACTACCATATTGATTGTCTTGAGGCTGACCTTTTAAGCATAATAGTCCTAATACGATCAGTGGTCCTACAAAGGGAATGAAAAACAGCAATAATGTAGCACTACCTTTACCCGTATCATGGAGACGTCGTACAGATAGCGCAATCAAAGGCATCAAAGAAACTAAACTAAGTATGGCAACGATAAGACCTGCCAATCCGATTAGATACGGTCCCGTATGGAATATGGCTGTCAAACCATAGAATACCGCTAACAAGCCAACAATAGCAATATGCCATAACAAGAGAAATTGGAAAAACTCCCTACGAGAGGCGCGCCCATCTGTATCCATGAACTTCGTGCCCATCACATAGAGGAATGTATCCTTATAGCTTAGCTGATAATGAGACAACGGATAGATGACATCACCTTCTGGCGCGATGCGTTCCACCTCTGTTGCCACCGTATACTGTCCACAAGTAGGACAAAACATAGCTGCCTCATCACAATAATGACGGCAAGCATCACAATACCGTTTCATAAACTTCTCTCCAAAACTCTCAATCTTTTATCATTTTAAGTATCTCAATGGCTTATTATTTTGAATATTCCAATCACCTATTATTTTAAATAGGTATCTACCGCCGCTGCAAATCCTTGGCGATAGAGATTAGCCCCACCGTTTGCAGGGTGGCGCAAACCAATAGCAGACAGGCCAAATTTGCCCATTGTATCAGCAGACTTTTGACCTACTGCGAGAACAAGAGGTTCTACACCGCCTAGCTCGAGATGTAATTCTAACAAGCGTTTCGTATACTCCCACCCTAGTTGTTGTTCTTTATCTGTAGGTGTACGGTTCGTCAATGGATTTCCATCCTTATGTGGATGAAACGGGAATATATTCCACAACAATGTATCATACGGATCGATACCTTTTTCTACGATAGCACTCCACACCACCGTATCAGTAGGTTCATTAAAACCATCCTTCTGCTGTGTCCCTTTCAACAAAGAACTAGTAGGAGAACTAGTGCGTTCTAATCGAATAGTCGTGACATCCTTCGCACGAATAGTTTTATGCTTATCTAGTAACATTCTTTCACAAGTAATAGCAATACCTGTAAAGCGTCCCCCTTGATACCCTACAGCCTCGGCCACTACAAAGACCTTAGCGCGACCTAAGCGTGGTAATAAATAGGCTACCAAATTATCTCGACGCACTTGAGCCGCATCAAAACCGTCTGTGACGATCTCTAAATCAGGATTTACCTCACCCCAAGGATTATGGACGAGACCACCTTGATACTGGGCAAGCCAATCTACAAAGCCGCGTACCTTCTCTACACGCTCTGTATCAAAGGACGCTATATATTCATCAAAAGACATGCTCTTCTCTAACTCAAATAAAGACATACAGCCTCCAGTTTAAATTTCATATGTTATGACCGATATATATATACTATACATGATAATTACACGAATTGCATAAGAAACATAAAATAAGCAATAAAAAACTCCCTCAAGTATTTCGCCGTTCTTGAGGGAGTTTTTTTGTGCTAACAGTGAATTCTTATAATCCTTCAGCTACTTATAGTATACATTATTTTAGGATTTTGTCCATTATAAAACACCCAAGCAGAAAAGTTCTTGGGTGTTTCTTTTGATATATATAACTAAATATAGAACTCAATTTTGTCTTCTTTTGCCAATTGGAATTGTTCGAAGATGTGGTTCCGTATATTAACAAAGTTCGGCGATGTACGGTCGGTTCTGTCGATGATGTTTACAGGGATAATGGTTTGTACTCGACCTGGGTTTGCCGCTAGTACTACAACGCGGTCCGCTAGAACTACGGCTTCTTCAATATCGTGGGTAACGAATACAACCGTCTTGCCTTCTTCGCGACAGATGCGAGAGATTTCGTCTTGCAAGTTGATACGGGTCAACGCATCAAGTGCGCCTAGCGGTTCATCCATGAAGATAATATCTGGATCAACAGCTAGTGCACGAGCGATGGATACACGTTGTTGCATGCCCCCAGATAGTTCTGCAGGGTAGCGATTACGGGCATGGTCAAGGCCTACCATCTTAACGTATTTGTCAATAATAGCAGGACGCTCCTCTTTAGGCACCTTTTTACTTTCCAGGCCAAGCTCAATATTGCTTTCTACTGTACGCCATGGCAACAAGCCATAGTTTTGGAATACCGTTACATATCTGAGTTGAGGCGCTTTCACCTCTTCGCCGTCGATAGTAATAGAACCAGATGTAACAAGTTCAAAGCCTGCCATAGCGTTCAAGAGCGTACTTTTACCAGAACCAGAAGGACCTAAGAGACAAATAAACTCGCCCTTTTCAATATCTAAATTAATATCTTCAAGAATGGTGAGTGG
>CAKPSA010000144.1 GCA_934183145.1 uncultured Veillonella sp. | reverse complement strand
GATACGCCACATCGTATATTCCCTCGCAGTGCCAATGTTATCGGTCGTGAAGTAAAGAATTGTCACCCTGCAAAGTCTGTTCATGTTGTAGAAGAAATCGTAGAGAAATTCCGTTCTGGTGAGCAAAGCCAAGCTGAATTCTGGATTAATAAACCGGGATTGTTTATCTATGTTATCTACACTGCAGTACGCGATGAACATGGTAAATTCCGCGGTGTCTTAGAAATGATGCAAGATTGTACTCATATACGTGAGCTTGAAGGATCTCGTACATTGTTGACGTGGGATAAGACGGATTTTGTAGGAAATGTGGAAAATAGTACTGGCAAGGGTAACGATAATGATAAATCCTTAGCCCAAGAGGCAGCAGAAGAGGTAGATGAAGAACCTCTCACTACCGATGCTGACGGTCGTTTCCATATCGATGCAAAGACAACGCTATCTAACTTGATTAAGCAAAGCCCTGAAGTGGTAGATTATTTGATTTCTTTAAATCCTAAATTTGAGAAATTGAAAACACCGATGGTAAAGGTTATGGCTAAGGTGGCTACTATTAAGATGATCGCCGAGCGTGGTGATTTTAATGTAGACGAGTTGGTCGGTAAAATTGATGGATTTATTAATAAAGCTAAAAAGTAATATTTTTAATTAAAAAATAGAAAACTGCTATAGATATAAATATTTGATTTTATAGAATAAAAGGCTAGGTCATATGACCTAGCCTCATTTTCTTTTTTGATTAGTTTCTAAGTACCAAGTATGCTTTTTTATAATTGATTTTAACGGGAATAAATTCAATAAAACAGATAAGGATATCAAAACTATTTATACAAAATGTGTTGCACTAATTCCAGATAAGCATACATTAATTTCTTATATTTCATCTACTTTGTGTATACAAATTTATCTGAAAAGGGTAAAATAGATAATAATGAAAGTATTTGCAGATGCAGTATTTTCTTAACTAAAACTACTTTTACAAGAGAAATTACGTATATATTAAAGGTGAGGATCTGGATACTATGTCGACAAGACGCGTTTGGAAGCAAAGTGAAATTAAAACAAACCCATTATTTTCTAAGATGCGCAGTACTATTGAAACTGCATTTTATGGAAACAATGTAACTCCTGTAACATCTGTGGCACAAGCGTATCAGTTTGCCACTGAAGAACCTGGTGTTATCGTCCTCGATATGCCTGTACATAAACCATTAGAACAAGGTTTGCCTGCAGATGCAAAGGTACTTGTTACAAACGATGGTAAAACTACAGGTCGTTATGCAAAAGCTCGTCGCATTATTGGCGATGAAGGCATTGACGAAGTAGAACTCGCTAATATTGCTCGTGATGCAGTTTACGATAGCCGTGGTAAAGAATGGATTTCTGCTGAAACTATCGTAGGCCTTGATAAAAAATTCACAGCGCGTGCACATTTGATGATTCCAAAAGATCACGCATCTATCTTGTATTCTTGGATTATGAACTTCAAGTTCTTTGATGCAGCTGTAAAAGAATTCTACAACGATAGTGTAGAAATTCCTGAAGGCGACATCTACATTTATTCTGATCCTGACTATGTGGTACCAGGTCATCCAGGTGGTCTTGCTATCTTTGATCCAGCTCATAACTGTGCTATGATTCTTGGCATGCGCTACTTTGGGGAGCATAAAAAAGGTACCCTTACATTAGCGTGGTCCTTGGCGAACCGTTTCGACTATGTGGCATGCCATGGTGGTATGAAACGTTACAACCTTGAAAATGGTAAAAGCTACACAATCGGTGTATTTGGCTTGTCCGGCTCCGGTAAATCTACATTGACTCATGAAAAACATGATGGCCGTTATGATATCTCTATCTTGCATGACGATGCGTATATCATCAATACTAATGACTTGAGTTCTATTGCTCTTGAGCCTACATACTTCGACAAAATGCAAGATTACCCTGTAGAACATCCTGCTAATGAATTCTTGTTAACACTACAAAATGTAGGCGTAACTATGGACGAAGATGGCCGCAAGGTTGTGTTGGCAGAAGATGTGCGTAATAACAATGGTCGCGCTATTAAGTCTCAATTCTGGACAGACAATCGTGTAAACTACGTAGATCAACCAGTTAATGCCATTGTATGGCTTATGAAGGATAAAACTTTACCACCAATCCTTAAAATTAATGATCCTGTATTGGCATCTACAATGGGCGCAACACTTGCGACACGCCGTTCTACAGCTGAAAAGCTCGATGCTCACGTGGATCCAAATGCACTTGTTATTGAACCATATGCAAATCCATTCCGTACATATCCATTGGTTCGTGACTATGAAAGTTACAAAAAACTATTCTCTGAATGTGGCGTACAATGTTACATCATGAACACAGGTTTCTTCTTGGAAGAAAAAATTCCAAAAGAAGTAACTCTTGATTTGTTAGAACGTTTGGTAGAAGGCACTTTGGACTTCAAACCATTCTACAAATACGAAAACCTCTCCTATGTAGAGGTTCCTGGTTTTGAACCTCCATTCCAAGTGCGTGAATACCATCACCAACTACACAAAGCATTCGAGTTCCGCTATGACTATGTAGAAAAACTCATTGGTCATAAAAACGAATTGCCACAAGAAGTATTGGATGTATTAAAAACTTTGATGTAATCTATTGTTGTTAATTATTCTGCAGTGTGTTCAATTAGTTTCATAGCTAGAGATTAATAACTATAATACGATAAGGTGAATTAAATACTTACACAAAAAGGCCCTCCTATGGAGGGCCTTTTGTATATTTTGTTTTGTATGGTCTGATTTAATTACATATTTTTCTTTATATACTCAGCTACATCTTTTGTAAGAATACTTGTGAAATCATGGATAGTATTAGCGGAGTTGTAATTAAATTCTTTAACATTCTTAAGACGTTCAGTATCTGAAGCGTCTTTTTTCTTTGCTGTTTCTAATATTGTAGACGCATATGCTTGAGGGATGATAACAATACCATCAGTATCGGCAATGAGTATATCTCCAGATTGGATTTCTAT
>CAKPSA010000143.1 GCA_934183145.1 uncultured Veillonella sp. | reverse complement strand
GCCTTTTGGTCACCACCGTATTCAGCTGCAAAAGCCTTTGGCAATGGTGCATGCTCTGTAAGGCATACCTTTTCAATGCGCAACTCGATGGCCTTTTCAATCATCAATGCAGTTCGGTCCCCACTACCATGCGGACACAATTCTGTATGCACATGACCATCTACAAGACGGCTGCGATACTTGCTGTATCCAACGAACTGCCGTTCATCTTTCATGTTCATTCAATCACCCTATTCGCCCTACCCCTTGGCGAACCCTTATCTATCATCTGTACATTATTAGTCTTTACTTTAATATCTACGTTTTATTATACCAATAATGCGTATGTTTCGGTATCCTGATATTTACCATGTTTGAAACCAACTTGAGGCGTAAGCCCACAATAGGTAAATCCAAAGTGTTCATGCAACACCGTACTCGCTGCATTTCCTGCAGTAATAACAGACACCACCGTATGCAATGTATCCGTTTCTTTTGCGTGGTCTAAAATATGTGCCATCAACTTGGATGCCACACCTTTGCCTCTATATTCCTGATGAATGTAAATAGATAATTCCACAGTGCTTTTGAAAGCATCCTTTGTTCTATATGGTGAAAGCGATGCATAGCCTACAACCACATTATCTATAAGACCTACAAAAATACAGTGCTCAGAAGTTTGATGAGCCTCATACCACTCCTGCCACTCTGGCAACGTGCGGGGCTCAAGATCAAGCGTGGCTACGCCGTTCACAACCTCGTAATTATAAATATCTAAACAAGATGGTACATCATCAATTCTAGCACGGCGAATATTTAAATTATTCATGGTAACTCTTCTTCCATATATTACTGAATAGAACTCAATATAGATTTCTTTAATTTAAAATGCTCTGTTTTACCTACTTTTTGAACTTTAAGATGTTCACGTGGTATATGTTTAATACGTTCATATACAGTTTTTTTACTCTTGCCTAAATTTTTCCACAACTCTTCTCGAGTAATACCTGGTCCAATCATAAATAGCGATGTCTGTAATAAAATATAATATATGTCTTGAACTAATTCATCTGTAATTCCTTGATTAACAAAAAACTGATCTAGCTGATCGCAGGTACTACGTAATCGTTCTAACCTTGTATTCAATAACTCACTTAGATTATCAACTGTATTAACTAAAAAAGTTAAAAATTGAATGACAAAAGGAGTCAAATCCCCTCCATTGCGCTCTGACGTAGTATTAGTAAAGCTTTTATAATATTTGGAACGATTAGCCTTTATTAAAGCAGATAAACGCAAGGCTACCAATGGATGAAAATCCTTTGATAAATATGAAGAAGAAATATATCTATTCATACGACCATTACCATCATAGAAAGGATGAATATAACCAAACATATAATGAAATACTGCTACACGAATTGGTAGTTGTATCTCATTATTATTCAAAAAATCCAGTGCTACAGTCATAAGTCTGATTATTTCTGATTCCGGTGTAGTTCCTATATGAATCTCTCTATCATATCCATCATAAACAGAAACTGGATCACGTCTAAAAATTATACCATCTAGTTTATTTTTCTCTTCAATTTCATTGGATACCAACTCATCATATAGAGCTCTAATCTCTTCATTTGTACAGAATTCTTTCTGTCCTGATGCATTTAATATATCTCTATATTTTGATACAACACTACTAAACCTTTTTACCTCAGTAATATTTGTATCAATAGCCTCTTGAATCTCTCTTCTGCTACTATGAACACCTTCAATATCATTACTAGCCTTAATTTCTTCTACCAAAAATGTGTTCAGTAAATGCGGATGCATAATCAATGGAACTTGCTTTAATAAATCTAAAAAATCTGAATGCTTTCGCTCCAGTTGAATCATTACATCAAGAATATCCTTATGATACATGAAAAAAGCAGGAAAACTCTTTTTTCTATTAATTTGTGCTATTGATAGATTGATATGTTCCGTGTTTTCAGATGCATATCGTGCATCAAGAACCTCTTGCCACTTTTCTTCGCATTTATAAAATATTTTATGTAAAGGTTCGTATGACATGGCGTTTTCCCTTTCATAATCCATTGAAATGTAAAAATTGTAAATTTTACTTTTATACCTCCAATATAGCAAAACTGAGTGGTAAAAACAACGTTTTTTACCACTCAATCCATGTGTTTTGAAGTATATATAAGTAAAAAGTTCTTATATTACTTATATATACTTTCATCATATTTATTTTTATAACTATAAAGCTAATACGATTCTATAAACTCAAAATTATCCGCTTACTTGATACATAAATACATTACACAATAACGAATAGTAATATTGTAATAACGATCAAAGCACCAATCACTGCATAGTCCACAGTTTTCAATCCTACGGATGCAGCAAAGCTATGTGTAGGACCACCAAATCCACGTAGTTCTAGGGACAACGCCATTGTTTCGGAGCGGCCCAAGGATTTTAAGAGCAATGGTTGGATTACAGACGCATAGGATTTGATGCGTTTAATAAAGTTGCCTTCTAAGGATAGACCACGGCAAGCTTGCGCCTCTTGTACTGCATGGCTTTCAGCAATGAAGTCAGGTACAAAGCGAAGTGCTGCAGTGAACATAAATGCATATTCATAAGGAATTTTGCATTGTGTTACGAGCGCCGCTGTAAGGTCTTGCAATTTTGTAGTTGCCAATAAGCAGATGAATACGAGCGTCATAGCGAGCATGCGCAAGCCAGATACAATGGCAGATGTTACATCGCCACTACCGAGGAATTGAACAACCCCAAGGAATACGGCAAAACTAGTCAATGCCACTACGGCCTTACGTTGTTTGATCAATAGACCTGCTACGAATAACACAGCGAGTTCTACAACGACTAAGGCCAATAGAGATTGCCAGTCACGTAATAGAATGGCCCACACGGATACGGCGAGGGTCATCAAGATTTTTGTTAACGGTACTAAACGTTCCATATGTCCCTCCTATTTCCCGCTCAACTGAGCCACTAACTTAGATTTCAATTCATCCATGGATTTGCAATAGCCTA
>CAKPSA010000142.1 GCA_934183145.1 uncultured Veillonella sp. | reverse complement strand
GTTTGTACGTCATAGATATCGGCTATATGGCCTACATATGGCGCTACAAGGCCACCTAGGGTAATACCAAGACCTAGCGTAATACCGGACGCAAAGCCTGCATTTTTAGCAAGGTATTTTTGACCTAGTACCGTAATTGGACCGTATTGAGAGAATACACCAAAGGCCATTGGAATCATGGCACCGAAGAAGCCCCATATATTAGGCACAAAGATAAAGACTAAAACAGATGGCAAGAAGATAAGATTACCTAAGCGAACTGTTTTAAGGAAGCCTAATTTATCAGATAGAGCCCCACCCATATAGGTAAGAATAGCGCCCATTGCAAAGTACATAGTGAGGGCCAAACTAGAGGCACTAGCTTCACCGTTAATAACAGTAATGTACAGAATAGGAATAAAGATGGATAATACAGAGAATAAAATGGATCGAGAAGCTATTACAAAGAACAATTTCCCAAAGCTAACCCAATCGTTAGTGCCACTATTAGTTAATTTAGCAGAGCTTTTACTTTCACCTATAGCACCTGTATCCGTAGAGCCTGTAAAGGCATACACATATAACAATACGCCAATCAAGGCTATGGCCGTGAATAGCCAAAGGAATTGACCGCCAAAGACGTACACACCACCAGCAAGAAGTGGGCCCAGTGCAAAACCAGCGCTGCCACCTACCGCAAATCGTCCCATGGCATTACCAAGTTCATTGGATTGCGTGCGGTTCACGAGAAGAGCCGCCTCAGGATGGAATAGTGCGGCCCCAATCCCTGCAATGAGCGATAGAGCCAATATCATTTCATAGCTCGTCGCTAGTGCAATGGCGCTGATAGAGACCAATGTTACGGTAAAGCCTACAGGAATGAACCACGGCACGCGCCACCGATCTGCCACATAGCCCAAGATAGGTTGCGCCACGGAAGCCACCACAGTGTTACAGAAAATAATGGACGCCGATTGATAGTAATTAAGGCCAAAGTTAGCGATAAAGAAGGGTATCAATGCCGCCAGTGAGCCTTGCCCAAAGTCATTAATACAATGAAAAATAGGCGGTCCGTACTTTCGTATAATACGTTTCATATAACCTCCTAAGATAAATAAAAACAGGTAGATATAGCCAACGCCTAACGCATGTGCTATAGGCTGATTGGTCTATACCTACCCTAGTCTTTCATATGTTATATGGGAAGTACCCTACAATTATAGGCCAAAGCGAGCCATGATTGTATCAACATGTTTCAATAATTTATGAGGATCGAAACATGCATCGATTTCTTCAGCAGTCATATATTTCTTGATGTTTTCATCAGATTTAAGACCTGTAGCGAAATCTTTACCTTCAAGCCAACGTTCCATAGCGTATTTTTGAACCCAACGGTATGCTTCATCACGTACCGCACCTTTGTCTACAAGGTGAGTCAAAATTGTTTGGCTGAATACAAGACCACCTGTAAGGTTGAGGTTTTTAAGCATTGTTTCAGGATATACCAACAATTTATCGATTGTACGGATTGTAAGGTGAAGCATGTAGTTCAATGCAATTGTTGCATCTGGCAAGATAACGCGTTCTACAGAGCTGTGGGAAATATCGCGTTCATGCCACAATGCTTGGTCTTCATAAGCAGATTGAGCATAGCCACGAAGTAAACGAGCCATACCGCAAATTCTTTCACATGTAATAGGATTGCGTTTATGAGGCATCGCAGAGGAACCCTTTTGTTTAGGGCTGAAATATTCTTCCGCTTCGCGCACCTCTGTACGTTGCAAATGACGGATTTCCAAAGCAATTTTATCCAATGTGCCGCCTACAACAGCGATGGTGGACAACAATTCAGCGTGACGGTCACGTTGTACTACTTGTGTAGCGATTTTAACAGGTTCAAGACCTAATTTTTCGCATACATATTGTTCTACAAATGGATCGATGTTGGAATACGTACCAACGGCGCCGGACAATTTACCAACAGCAACGCTTTTACGAGCATGTTCCATGCGTTCGATATCGCGTTCTACTTCAGCCATCCACAATGCTAATTTCAAGCCAAATGTAGTTGGTTCGCCGTGAATACCATGTGTACGGCCAATCATAGGTGTGTATTTAAACTCAGCTGCGCGGCGACGCAATACTTCGTGCAAGCGTTTCAAGTCTTCAATCAAGATGTCGCATGCTTGTTTCATCATGTAACCAAGCGCTGTATCTTTAACGTCAGTAGATGTAAGGCCAAGGTGGATATATTTAGCCGCTTCAGGACCTACGTATTCACCTACTGCTGTTACGAAGGAAATGATATCGTGGTTTGTTTCCTTTTCGATTTCATGAATGCGTTCAACGTCGAAATTGCCCTTTTCACGAATGGCTTTAGCCGCTTCTTTAGGGATAACGCCCAACTCAGCTTGTGCCTCGGATGCCAATGTTTCTACCAATAACATTGTGTCGAACTCGTTGCGTTCGCTCCAAATATGGCCCATTTCTTCTCGTGTATAACGTGGTATCATGATGTCTCCTTTGCATGATAAAAGCTAGATTTCTTATAAAATAATTGTACCATATGTGAAAGCTCCATTCAATGAATGGGCTTAAATTTTCCGAATGATAATTATATTAAATTTACTAATCGTTCGTATTTGTTGAAGTTAACTCCGTCTCTATGTATTCGTGCTAATAAAATGATATACTAGAATTATCTGACATATACATAGACTTGTATATCATTATGGGGAGGCTTTCATGGCAAATTTAAATCGCAAAGTGCGTCGTGCACAGCGCAACGAATCGAATACTATAGGCATGCTATTGCGCCTATTCTTTGGGATCAGCTTTATCGGCTTGGCTGTAGTTCTATTTGGAGAGTTTGATCTCAATTATGTATTCTCCATCTTTACAGCAGATATCATCGTATCCTTAATTTACGTGATACTCAATAAATCTCGCATCACTACGTCCTTAGCGGTTAACACCAATGTACGCGTTATCATTGCATTCCTCATCATGCTAGTGACCATGTTCTTCTACGCCTTCGCATTATGGCGTGTCGATCAATTTAGTGCACCTATGCAAATCACATTATTTATCGGTGGCGCTATCGTATATCTTGCGGTATT
>CAKPSA010000141.1 GCA_934183145.1 uncultured Veillonella sp. | reverse complement strand
AAATTGCTTCATTCTATTCTTGATATTAAGCATGACTGAACGCTGTCTAGATATAATTTAACCCAACTATAAACTTGCAAATCCCTCATAAGATAATTCATAGATTAACATGAATATCTTGTGAGGGATTTTCTTGATAATACAAGGTATGTGTGATATTCTCATTATATGCTTAAGTGGATTGGAGTGATTAGTTTTTATGTATAAATATGGCAAGAGCTGTATTAAAAAATTATTATGTTTTCTTGCAATATGTATTGCAATTTTAGCTATCTCTTTTGGTGTTATGTGGGGACTGTCTACTGATTATAAGATCTATGGTGTACCAGTTCTTAATTACCATCAAGTAAATGATGAAAAGCATTCAGCTTTGACTCTTCATGTTGATCAGTTTAGAGAACAAATGGAATATCTGCATAATCAGGGATACAACACGATTACATTAGACCAATTATATGATTATTTAGAAAATGGTACTGAATTACCGAATAAGCCAATTGTTATTACCTTTGATGATGGCTATGTTGATAACTACAATAATGCATTGCCTATTTTAAAGGAATACAATATGAAGGCTACCTTGTTTATGATTAGTGATGCTGCTAATACGCCTGGTTTTGTTTCTACAGAACAAATGCATAAAATGGAAGCAGGTGGCTTCGATATTCAAGGTCATACTAATCATCATAAAATTTTAACAAAGATTGACCCTACTGAGTTGCCAGATGCTCTGCTTGGAGGGAAGACTTCATTAGAGGGTATTTTAGGTGAGCCTATTGAATATTTAGCTTATCCTGGTGGGTTTAATGATATGCTTGTTCAATATGTAACTAAACAGTCTGGTTATAAAATGGCTTTCACAGTACAACCAGGCACAGTACAACCAGGAGATAATCTATATGCCTTAAATCGATTGGCTATATTCCAAGGTGATACACCATATCTATCGTTCTGGATGCGCCTACATTGTGCACCATTTATTCACTACACATGGGCATTACGT
Organism: uncultured Veillonella sp.; assembly: GCA_934183145.1. Classification (GTDB taxonomy): domain Bacteria; phylum Bacillota; class Negativicutes; order Veillonellales; family Veillonellaceae; genus Veillonella. Next base: position 2,103 of record CAKPSA010000141.1, on the reverse strand, counting down.
GATTTTTTACGTGATAATGGATGGCCGAAATTAGCATCTATTATTCCGTTATTCTAGGAGGAATTATGTCTTACGAAGTTGTAGCAAGACCTTTACGCGTTGCTATTTTAACAGTTTCTGATACTCGCACCTTTGAAACTGATAAAGGCGGTAATAAAGTACAAGAATTTTTAGAACAAGCAGAACATATTGTGGCAGATCGTAAAATTGTTATTGATGATTATAATGAAATCCGAAATGCAATGATACCATGGTGCAATGATGAATCTATTGATGTTATCATCTCTACAGGTGGTACGGGAATTGCTAAGCGCGATGTAACAATTGAAGCGGCAAATAGTCTCTATGAGAAACATATCCCTGGTTTTGGAGAAATCTTTAGATATTTGTCCTATACTGAGGATATTGGGACTAAGGCGATGGCATCTCGTGCAGAAGCGGGGGTCAACAATAACACCTTGATGTTCTCTGTTCCAGGCTCTGTAGGTGCCGTTACATTAGCTATGAGTAAACTTATCATTCCTGAAATGGCACATCTCGTACGAGAAATCACAAAATAATATATAAAAACTGCTCATTCGTGGGCAGTCTTTTTTTGATAATAGAATTCATAATGCTATTTGGAAGACATAAAAATATTCAGATAATACCTTATTAATGGGCATAAAATCTATATATGTTAATTCTCAATATATAAAACAATACCATTGCAGTATTGTTTTATTTCGATTATACTAGATTTAGTAATACGTTTGTCCGAGTGCACGAGAAAGGAGACCTTATGAAGTTAAATCAGGCCACGGATTATGCATTTCGCATGGTCTTACATATGGCGCTGTTACCTTCGGGAACGAAGATAACGGGGGCTGTATTGGCTGAGCAAGAATTGATTCCAGAACGATTTTTGCTCAAGATTATGCGTAGTCTCATTGCAGCTGGGATTATGAAATCCTTTCGCGGTGTAGATGGTGGGTTTGCCCTCAATCGAGACCCTCAAGAGATTTCATTGCTCGATGTAATTAGAGCGGTAGAAGGGGATGCGTATTTACAACGGTGTTTATATGATGTAGGCTCTTGCTCTAAATCTTGTATGGGGCATTGTGCTATCAATGAGGCTATGGGGTCGATTCAGGATCAATTAATTAATCAGTTGGAGCAGGTTAACTTTAAAAATCTTGCTCAACGTGAGCAGTTGATAGAGGCTGAAGCGTTGCCATATTCACAAGCGCAATGATACAAGGTTTTTAGTAAAAGCTCATCAAGTGATGTAGGTATTTTATTCTAAGGAGGAAAACACATGTTTGAAGCTGTAGATTTAGCTCGATTACAATTTGCGCTAACATCTATCTATCACTGGTTGTTTGTGCCGTTCACACTAGGCATGACAGTGACTGTAGCTATCTTAGAGTGGACATATGTGTCTACTGGTAAAGAAGTATACAAAAAAATGGCAAAATTCTGGGGCAAATTGTTCCTAATTAACTTTGCTATGGGTGTGGTAACTGGTATTGTTCAGGAATTCCATTTCGGGATGAACTGGGCAGAATATTCTCGTTTTATGGGTGACATTTTCGGCGCTCCATTGGCCCTTGAAGCATTAATGGCATTTTTCTTGGAATCTACATTCATGGGTGTATGGATCTTCGGTTGGGACCGCTTGAATAAAACTGTTCATGCCGTTGTAGCTACGTTGGTGGCATTAGGTACAAACCTATCTGCATTCTGGATCCTTGTAGCAAACTCCTTCATGCAACATCCTGTAGGTTATGTAATCCGCAATGGCCGTGCAGAAATGGACAATTTCTTAACAATTGTTCAAAATGGTTATGTACCAGGCCAATTCTTCCATATCGTGTTGAATGGTTTATTAACAGCAGGCGTAATCATCATGGCTATCAGTGCATGGCACTTATTGCGCAATAATGCGACAGACTTCTACCGTCGTTCTGCTAAATGGGGCATGGTTATTGCTCTTGTATTCGGTACTTTAGGTGCTTTGGCAGGTCATCATCAAGGTCAATACATTACAAAAGTACAACCTATGAAAATGGCTGCTATGGAAGCATTGTGGGAAACACAAGATCCAGCTCCATTCTCTTTGGT
>CAKPSA010000140.1 GCA_934183145.1 uncultured Veillonella sp. | reverse complement strand
CTTGTTTTGCAAGCGGATTGGCAAGATGTTTGACATTCCCCACAACCGCCAGTTTTAGCAGTTTTTTGTAAGGATTCAGTGTTGATAGTACGAATACGTTTAGCCATGGTTATCCTCCTCAATACTTATCGAATGATATTTATTTTATCATATTTATGAAAAGCCTGTAAAATACTATTTAGTTATCTTTTCTTCTACAGGTTTTGTTTCATTTACTTCTACAGTTGTAGATTTATTTGTATTTGCTGCATCTGTTGTTGCTGTAGTAGTTGTAACATCCTCAGATTTTGATTTCTTTGGCGTATCCTTACGTAATACCTTTCTCAATGCCATTGCAACTGGTGTCACGATAACAGCAGCAAACACTGCTTCTGGAATACCATGTGTAACAGATAAGAATACAATAGAACCTAATACTTGATCTGGGCTAAGATTCATTTTAACAGCAAACATATCTGCGTAAAGTAAGAAAATAAGCCCCATAACCATAATCGTATGGAATACGGTACCCATGAAAGCAGACACGATAATGCGTGGACCTTGCGGTGCTTTCCATAATAGTAAATACACTAAATATGCTAATACTGGGAACAGTATACGTGGTAGTACAGAAATAATTGGATTAATAAATAGAGGGGATAAAATATTAGGTGCTGTAATATTTTGCCACAAGCTATAGCAGCCAAAGATGAAGCCTACAAAAGCACCCACTTTGGGACCCTCTACGATAGCACCAATAAGTGTCGGTACATGCAAGGTAGTTACATTAAGCGGGCCTAATGGAATAATACCATAGCCAGAAACACCTAATGCAATCGTAATCCCCGCTAAGAGACCAATAATTGTTAATTCGCGAATCGTAATGCCACTCTTCTTCTTTTTTGGCTCTTTACGTTCAACTTGCTTCAGTTTTTCATTGTCTTGGATTGATACAGTTGAGTTATCATCCACTGGACGTTCAATGTTGTTCATAGATCCTCCTTCGTTCTCATTCCTTACGGATATAAGTCGAAACTAGAAATTAAATACGTTCACGGCGTCGTGAAATTATACCACGCTCTACCAATGCACCTAAAATCACGGCTACACCTGTCATGCCAGCTTCTAATAAAGTGGGAGTTACAAATACGAGGGGATTACCTTGGTACGTTGGAAAAACGGTGGGAACTAAAGATACAATAAATTCTGGAATATAACCACCATATAAAATATGAGCATTCATAGCAAGCCATAAAGCAGCGGTTAAAACAATGCGAAATAATCGTATGCCTCTATATGCTATATCTCTTGGATATAAATAAAATACAAATACCAATAAGGATACAAGCAACAACACAAATTCTGCAAACAGTATATTCACATTCATTGATGATGCATACATGAAGTATACCATTGGATCCTGTAAATCAATATACAGAAGCGAACCAATATATAAAAATGGGATTGGTATAGTATACCCGATTATATCAAGGGCTTCATCTACCATGCCCCACTGATGATTTCGATTGAAAAACTTAGTCGCTAACAGACCACAAAGTTCAATAAGTACTTGGACGATAAAATACACCACGAAAAGAAGCAATGCTGTTACAATTCCATTATCTGCAGTAAAGCTAAAAGGCGTATGAAGAAATGAAAATACTGTCCACCAAGCCCAACTATATACATGATATCCCATGCTCAATGGTAAGTCATCATTAAATTTAGCATTCTTAAGTCTACGCACCATGAGCGGTATTACAAGAGACAATACAGGGAATACTAATATAGGTAACGCTAAGGCTCCACTCAAGGAAAGAACTGTTGTCACAGCACTTACAAATAAAGCGCAGACAACAGTAAATAACCAGAAACTCTTATTCATTACGGCCTCCCACTAAACGAGTAAGACCATATGCTAAGATCAAGCTAATAGTAACACCGATATACATAGCTACTAAGAAAGCTACATCTCGGCCTGCTGTAGGCCAGCCCCATAACATCGATAAATCTACACCGAGAAAAATACCTTTATAGCTAATGCCGTGGATAATAATCCAACTTACAACATAGGCAATACGGCTAATCGATTTACCATCTCCAAAAGTACTACTTTTAAATGATAAATATGCCCAAGGCATAATTAGGGATAAAAGCAGATACCATACAAGTGCTACGGTCGCACTTGATCCATTATGAATCATATAGGCAATAATAGGAATTACTACGATAAATAGATTCAAATAAACAGATCTTTTACAAATATCCATTAATGTGTTCATATAGATCTCCTATGATATGTAATCTCTTTGTATTTTACAATAATCATAGATAAATGTCATCAAAAAAGAAAAACCTCCATACAGGTAAATGAATACCTTATATGGAGGCTTCTAATTAAGCTACTACAGAGTCAGCTGTTACATCAATTGTAGGAACAGCGTCCTTTGTTTCTTCTTTTTTCAACAATGGAGTCATGCTTTCTAAGCCAATACCCAATGTGAATAGATTATGCAACCAAGCTGTTTGACTTGGAGGCATAATACCGAGTACGCCACCACCAACAAGGGCACCATTGAAACCAACGATACCATTGTAATTAGCTTTGATACGTTTCATCAATGCCATAGAAATACGGCGTAAATCTACAAGAGCTTGTAGATTATCGGAAGAAATAGTAACATTTGCAATTTTTTGAGCGATTGGCGCGCCTTCATTCATAGCGATACCAACATGTGCTTCAGAAATTGCTGGGGAATCGTTAATACCATCCCCTACCATCATAACAGTATAGCCTTCAGCTTTTGCTTGTTTTACATAAGCCGCTTTATCTTCTGGCAATACTTCAGCATGCAATTCATCGATGCCGAGTTCGTCAGCTACACGTTGTGCATTACGTTTGGAGTCGCCAGTCATCATGACAACCTTTTTAATGCCCAATGTATGTAAATCAGCTATAACTTGTTTTGCTTCCTCACGAACAGGGTCTTTAATACAAATAACCGCTGCTAGTGTCCCCCCAATAGCGAGGTAAATATGGGAAGATGAATTTGGTAAATTATTGAACTTTTCTTGTTCATCTGCAGGAATCTTTGTTTTTTCATCATCAAAGATGTAGTGAGCACTACCAATGCGTACACGGTAGCGACCAACTTTAGATGCAATACCATG
>CAKPSA010000139.1 GCA_934183145.1 uncultured Veillonella sp. | reverse complement strand
ATAAACGTAAATAAACGAAATTAATGGAAAATTAAACTGTCTAACTTATATTGTGGATTACTAGATAATCTTCTAACTATATTTGTTGAAAGGGCATAGAAGACTCTGTGCTATAAGGGCGTATATATGGAAAAGAAACGCTTGTTGATGGATCAAGATGCTATTATGCGTGCTATCCGTCGTATTAGTCATGAAATTCTAGAACGTAATAAAGGCTTATCTAATGCTCTCATTGTAGGGATTGAACGACGTGGTGTTATTTTGGCAAAACGTTTACAAGCAGAAATTGAGCGCATTGAAGGTATCCATATTGAATGCGAATCTCTCAATGTGGCTATGTATCGCGATGATCGTGATGCTCGTCAAAAAGAGGGCGAACCATGTACGATTGATACTACAGAGAAAACAATTATCCTCGTTGATGATGTGCTTTACACAGGACGCACCATTCGTGCAGCATTAAATGCATTGATGACATCTGGTAGACCTAAATCTATTCAGTTAGCGGTTCTCGTAGATCGTGGTCATCGGGAATTGCCAATACGAGCAGATTATGTAGGTAAAAATATTCCTACTTCACATCTTGAAAGTGTACGGGTTGCTGTAACTGATTTAGATGGTGAAGAAGGGGTTACAATACAGGAATAACCTGTATTGTAACCCCTTTTTTGTTTACATTAAAATTATGCTTTTTATTTAATATATTGTGGTGTATATGTATAGTCTGTATGGCCTATACGATTAGCTTCATTATGAAAACATAAGGCTTGTATATCTGTAGCTAGCGTGTCGATGTGGTGCATAGATTTTCCAAGGTTGTTAAGTTGAGCAGGTGCTTTAGCCCATTTCTGAATGACTGGAATATCATGCTCGGTTCGAAGCCATTGGCGACCTCTATCATTAAAGGCTAGTAATCTAGCGTATTGAGGGCCTTCATCCATAGCAATGTTCATCAAGTCTTTTGTAATTCCTAAGGCGAGGTATGCACTCATTCGTTGTAATCGTGCATAGGTATAGCGTTTCGATTTTATTTCATTGATAGCAGAATCCCATGTTGGTTGTTGTACTGCTTTCAACCACAAGTGTTCAATACCTTCTGTGAAGTCCACAAAACGTTCTAATTCATTTGTTGTTATGCGACGACTCAACATATGGACCATATTATGATATCCACTGTAATCGACATAGTGACCACTTGTAATTTTATGGTTCATATCATCTATAATCGGTGTTGGAATAGCATCTTGAAGCTCTGAGCATATATCTAAGGAGTTAGCCGTTGTGATGAGTTGTCGTAATGCCGTACCTGATGGTAACTCTTGATCGATATTTTGATTATGGTGATCAGAAGTACGTTGGATGGGAATATATTCTAATGTTGGATGATATTTTAATCCAGCTCGTATATACTCTAGCCCTAATAAGGCATTAGGTGTGCTAAGCATTTCAGAGCCTAAGGCTTTACGGAAGGCCGTTCCATAGGACATTCCTTCATTTAAATAATTTCGTAACTCATTTTGGGTACTTTCCCGATCCATACGTTTGGCTATATCTATGAGCGTATTTAGATCAGTAGTTTCAGAACCAAAGGAGAGGGTATCAATAGAGAGTGCTTTCACCATACGGATGGCACCAGTTCCAAATAGTTGCGCGCTGCCTAAGGAATAGAGTATAGGGAGTTCGATAACAACATCTGCACCGCCAAGAATGGCCCAACGAGCACGATCAAACTTTGAGAATAGGGCTGGCTCACCACGTTGTACAAAGGAGCCACTCATAATACAGATGCGCAATGCATCAGGGGATTTAGCTGCTAATGTATGTAGTTGGTGTGCATGTCCATTGTGAAATGGATTGTATTCGCAAATAATGCCGATGGTTTTCATAGTGCCTCCTTTCATTATTGTTAGTGTAACAAAGCATAGAAGCACTGTAAATAAATTTTGAACTAAAGCGTAGAGATAGTAAAAAATAGAGGTAAAAATGTATGTAAAACGAAAGTTTTTTGTAGATTTTATTTGTCCTATAGGCTATAATTAACTGTAAATGCTGAATTGATGTGAGGTATATGATGAAACAAAATTGGAAACGTACATTACAAGGGGCTCTGCTCGGTGCTGCGCTACTAGCAATGGCGGGATGTGGCTCTACAAATGTAATGGATACATATAGTTTTGGCCATCAAGTTATCCGTGCTGGTCAATCTGAAATTACCATTGCTTTGCCTTATGAAATGGGTAAAAGTACAAAAAATATGTCGGATGATGGGTATCCAATTGATATTTATGGATCTGTTACAGAACATATGGTAATTGAGGTTGAGGCTTTGCGTGCTGGTGAAAACAAACCTTTGCCAACGGTAGATGAGTATGTTAACCGCAGCAAATCTGAATTTACTAAAATTGGTGGCACCATCAAGGAGGAGTCTGTAGCATTAGATGGCGCATCTGCTAAAAAGCTTGATGTGACCTATACGACTCAAGGGCAAATATTTAGATTTTCTCAATACGTATTCTTAGATCATGGCGTATTGTGGAATATAGTCTACCAATATCCTGAAAAGGATCAGGTAGGTGCTGATATCAGCAAAGAAATTCAAAACAAGATTCAAGTTACACAACAGAAAGAGGGTTAATCGATGAACGTATTAGTAGTTAACTGCGGTAGTTCTTCCTTGAAGTATCAATTACTTGATATGACAACTGAAACAGAATTGGCAAAAGGTCTTTTTGAGAAGATTGGTGATCAAGATGCTATCTTCACTCATAAACGTCCTAACGCAGATAAATTAGAACGCGTTGAACCAATTTTGAACCATAAAGAAGCTCTTCGCATTTTGCTTGATATTTTAGTTGATGCTGAATATGGTGTAATTAAGTCCATGGACGAAATCGACGCTGTTGGTCACCGTGTAGTACATGGCGGTGAAAAATTCGCTGACTCCGTATTGATCACTCCAGCTGTTATGGAAGCATTAGAAGAATGCTGCGCATTGGCTCCATTGCATAACCCACCAAACATTCAAGGTATCGAAGCTTGCCAAGCTATCATGCCTAACGTACCACAAGTTGGTGTATTCGATACTGCATTCCACCAAACAATGCCTAAAGAAGCTTACATGTATGCGCTTCCTTACGAATACTATGAAGA
>CAKPSA010000138.1 GCA_934183145.1 uncultured Veillonella sp. | reverse complement strand
AAAGATCTTTCTTTGAAAGCTCGTGCTGAAGAAGAACAAATTAGAAATCGTAAACGCAATGGTAAACTTGCGTAGAATGTAAGTTATTGATGCTGATGAATTTAGACTGTTTTTAGCAGGTAGATTTTACAACTAAATTAAAAGGACTATACGAATGTTTTCGTATAGTCCTTTTTTATGATTAAGGTATTTAGTATTCCATGTTCTAGGATGTTAGTTTTGTAGTTAAATACCGTTCAAATGATATCTAGTAGTTTAGGTATGAGTCGTTACATCGTAAGCTATTATTTCTCAATATTTACGATATTTACGATAACTTCTACAGCTTTCTTCATGTCATCAATACATGCAAATTCATGACGGCCATGTAGGTTTTCTACGCCTGTAAAGATGTTAGGTGTAGGGATGCCCATGAAGGAAATTTTAGAACCGTCTGTACCGCCCCGGATAGGGTCACAAATAGGAGTGATGCCCGCTTTTTCCATAGCAGCTTTAGCTACGTTAACGCATTCCATATTGTCTTTAATAATATCGTACATGTTGTAATATTGATCTTTTACAGATACTTCACATACTTCACGGCCGTAGATTTCGTTTAAGGTTTGGCCGGCTTGTAAGAAGAATGCTTTTTTCGCTTCGAACAATTCTTTATCATGGTCGCGGATGATATAGTTCATTTTACCAGTATCTACTTGTGTTTCCATGCTCATAAGCATAAAGAAGCCTTGGCGGCCACATGTGTGCTCAGGAACAGCAGCACCTGGTAATAGCGCATCGAATTGCATTGCTAATTTAGCACAGTTAATCATAATGCCTTTGGCAGTGCCTGTATGAACAGATACACCTTTGAGGGTTACTGTACCGCCTGCAGCATTGAATGTTTCGTATTCAAGTTGACCGAGGCTTTCACCATCAATTGTATAGGCAAAATCAACAGGGAATTCTTTGACATCAAAATGATCGGCGCCAGTGCCGATTTCTTCGTCTGGACCGAAAGCGCACATGATTTTACCGTGCTTGATTTCTGGATGAGCAACGAGGTAGGCAAGGGCTTCCATAATTTCACAGATGCCAGCCTTGTCGTCGCCGCCGAGGAGAGTAAGACCATCTGTGACAACTAATGACTTACCGATGTAATTTTTTAGATTAGGGAAATCTGCACGACGTGTGAAGATTTGATGTTCTTCGTTAAGGCAAATATCGCCGCCATCATAGTTTTCAACGATGCGAGGCTTAATATTTTCTGCGTTGTAGTCTGCTGTATCCATGTGAGCGATGAAGCCGATAGCAGGTGCTTTTTCATCTGTATTAGCATTTAATGTGCCGATGACAAAACCATTTTCACGGTTGTAAATAACTTCATCTAAACCGATTGCTTTTAAATCAGGAACGAGCACATTAGTAGCAAAGTCTACTTGAGTTTGAGTACTAGGAATTGTTGTACTTTCCTCGTTAGACCGTGTATTTATGCTTGTATAGCGTACAAAACGTTCGACCATTGATTCCATAATGAGCCTCCTCATAAGTAAACATACATGTTATACAGGTCACTATTCAAAATCTTTACATAATAGTAATTCTTAATATACTTTCATTGTAGAACAGAGGGGCTGAAAATGCAAAATAATTATTTATAGGGAACGTGATATTTTATTCGCATAATGCATAGAAAAGCATTGAACCATATATAGTGCCGTGTTAGTATAAAGGTGAATAGTTATACGTTTGTACATTTTCTGTGAGGAGGTTTTACCATGTCGGACGAAACTCGTTCTATTCCGCCCGTAGAACCCGTATTGGATCCTAAGAAGGATTACGTAGAGATTAACTCGTATGTAGTTTTCTGGGGCCTATTCTATGCGGCAATTTTCACACTGGCTGTAGGTTATTTATGTTTGAAAATTGGTCAAACAGTAGATGCCTTTGCTCCAGTATCTGTACTTGCTATGGGTACAGCAGTTATTTTGAAACGGCAAAATGCTTTTGCCGAAACGGTTCACATTCAGGCTATCGCTAGTTCTAGTACGAACACATTAGCTGGTGCGATGTTCTTCTTGCCAGCTCTATACATTTGGAATGTTACAGATGTATCCTTTGTACAAATGGCGATTCCTATCATTCTTGGTGGCGTACTTGGTGTTCTATTATGCGTTATGTTCCGTCGCTACTTTGTTGAGGAAATGCACTATGTGTATCCGTTCCCAAGCGGTCGTGCTGCTGCTGAAGTACTAATGAGTAATGAAGGTAGCAAAGCGAAACTCATGCTTGGTTCTGGTCTTATCGCTCTTGTATATGACTTTATTCTTAACAGCCTTGGCTGGTGGGAAGAGGTTATCCGTACTACCGCATTTAAATGGGGTTCTGCTCTAGCAGATTCGACTAAGTTAAATGCTGCTGTAGATACAGATGCTGCGTTGCTTGGTCTTGGTTACTTCACAGGCTTGCGTTATGCAGCTATTATCGCAGCTGGTTCCTTCTTCTCTTGGTTCGTATGTATTCCAATCGTATACTATTTAGCTCCGGAACATATCATGCAAATCAATGGCCATGCAGTTCCACTTGCAGAAGCTCCAATTCGTAAAGTATTCTTAGACTATGTTCGCCATATTGGTATCGGTATGCTTGCTATGGCAGGTATTATCGGCTTGCTCAATATGTCCAAAGTCGTAGCTAGTGTTGTTAAAAATGCAGTACTTGATATCTTCAGTTCCAAAACTGTAGATGTTAATTTGCTTCGTACACAACGCGACGTGCCTACATCTTGGATTGGCGCTGGCATCTTGTTATGTACAGTTCTATTCGCAGCATATTTCCACTTTATGTATGCTGAAAGCTTCTCCCAAACAATCGTAGCATTCTTAATCGTTCTGATTATGTCCTTCCTATTATCTGTAGTAGGTATTAGCTCCATCGCTTATACAGGTACAGAACCAGTATCTGGTATGACAATCTTCATGATTATCATTTCTGCTGTATGCTTAACAGCTGCAGGTATGACTGGTAAAGTAGGTATGATTGCAGTCCTCATGATGGCATCCTTTATCGGTACAACCATCGGTATGGCTGGTAACTTCATGTCTGAACTTAAAGTAGCGCACATGACAGGTGCTACACCTAAGAAAATGGAACAATGGCAAATCGTTGGTACCATTCTTTGTGC
>CAKPSA010000137.1 GCA_934183145.1 uncultured Veillonella sp. | reverse complement strand
CCTTTACCTTTTTCAAAACATACGTTAAACCGGCCATACGTATTGGCTATATATTCTTTATCTTGTTGTTCAAAATCGATTGTATTACTCATTACATCCTCCAAACGTACGGCCGTGCCGTCGTCTATCTATATGAATGGTAACGATGGTAATAGATACTTACCATCGTCATACCTACTATATTACTTTACAAACATTGTGCCAAGACCTTCATCAGTCAATAGCTCGATAAGAATGGCATGTGGAATCTCACCATTGATGATAAATACCTTTTGGGCACCTGATTTGATGGCCTCTAAACAGCAATCCACTTTTGGTATCATACCGCCAGCGATAATGCCATCAGCTTTTAATTGATCTGCCTCTGCCATGGTGATTTTAGAGATGAGAGATTCAGGATCATGTACATCTCGTAACACACCATCAATATTGGTCATGGCAACCATTGTTTCTGCCTTTAAAGCACCTGCAATTTTTGCTGCCACCGTATCGGCATTGATATTATATGTCTTGCCATCGGCCCCCATACCAATGGAGGAAATGACAGGAATATAGCCTCTACTGATAACATCATCAATAATGCTTGTATCGATAGTATCTATGGAGCCTACATACCCAAGCTCATCATTTTGCTTATGAACTTGAATCATATTACCGTCAACGCCACAAAGGCCAACAGCTTTACCGCCGAGATCTGTTAAATCTGCTACTAGACCTTTATTAACCTTACCAGCTAATACCATTTGTACTACATCCATTGTCGCTTCATCAGTGACACGCAAGCCATTTGCAAAATGTGATTCAATCTGCATAGCATCTAGTGTACTATTAATAGCTGGACCGCCACCATGAACGAGGACAACTTTCACCCCTACCAATTGGAGTAATAGTAAATCCTTCATAACGGATTTTTTTAATTCTTCATCAATCATGGCATTGCCACCATATTTAACGACAACGTATTGATCGGTATATTGTTTAATATATGGAACGGCCGCAGTTAAGATATGCGCCCGCATTGCATTTGTTACGTCCTTCATAGTTCCCTCTCTAACCTAGTGCTAGGCCTGTATCCTCAGGCAAACCTAAAGCAATGTTCATACATTGAACAGCGGCACCAGATGCGCCTTTGCCTAAATTATCGAAAATAGCATGAACCATGATGCGTTCATCATTACCAGTTACATAGATTTTCATGCCATCTGTATTGCTCATTTGATTAGCATTTAACATACCAATATTGCTGTTCTCAGTAAATGGCACAACACTAATGATTGTACTATCTTTGTAAAAGTCTTCTAATGCTTGTTGCACTTTATCGATGCTAACTGACTTTTGACATAAACGACTATGGATGCCCACAGTTACTTCCATGCCGGAATAATAATCGTCAACAATAGGAATAAAAATAGGTGCTTCACTAAGTCCACAAACATGTTGAACCTCTGGCAAGTGCTTATGTTGTTGACTTAAACCATATTGACGCGGTGCATAGAGGAAATAATCCTTTGGTTCACTTTCATATTGGCCAATCATCTTTTTACCGCCACCACTATAGCCGGTTAAGGATGTAATGGTAAAAGGATAATCTGTTGGCACAAGACCTGCTTTTACAAGAGGAGCAATACAAGCAATCATGCCGCTCGCATGACAGCCTGGATTAGCAATATGTTTTTCTGTACTAATAGCTGTTTTATAATCAGCACCAAGTTCTGGGAAACCATAAGCCCAATCATCAGCAGTTCTAAACGCAGTAGATGTATCAATGACCTTACAAGGTAGCTCACCAATGGCCGCCATGATTTCTTTAGATGCCGCATCAGGTAAACAAAGAAATACAATATCTGCCTCTTTAGCCACCGCTTTAATAGCCTCTACATTTTTACGATCCTCATCAGCTGTAGCCAATAAGTCTATATCTTTTCTATCGGATAACCGTTCATGAATTCTTAAACCTGTTGTACCTTCATGACCGACAATAAATACTTTATAAGGTGCCATAGTAAACCTCAATTCTCACCTATCGGTGACTCACGCCTATTTATATAGCCCCTCAGCCATTATAAATAGGAAACAAACTATACCATACATCACCTTCTAGGGAGATGAAATTATTTCAATGGATAGTCACTAAATGTAGCAACCATAACCGCCTTAATGGTATGGAGACGATTTTCTGCTTCTTGGAAGGCTAAGGAATTTGGACCTTCAAATACATCTTCCGTTACTTCAATACCATTCATGCCGAACCGTTCAAAGATATCTTTACCCACTTGAGTTTCCGTATTGTGGAACGCTGGCAAGCAGTGACAGAATTTAGTATTTGGATTACCTGTTAACGCCATCATTTCCGCATTAACTTGGAATGGTTTAAACGTATTGATACGTTCTTCCCACATATCATAAGTATCACCCATGGTTACCCATACACCTGTGTAGATAACATCTAAGCCTTTAACACCTTCAGCTACATTATCCGTACATGTAATAGTAGCACCAGTTTCTTTCGCTACTTTTAAACATTCTTCATAGAATGGACCTGCTGGCCAGTATTGTTTAGGACCGATGAGTCTGAAATCCATACCCATTTTAACGGCGCCACTCATTAAGGCATTACACATATTAGATTGACCATGCCCCACATAAGCATAAGAGATTTCATTTAATGGTTTATCGATATTTTCTTGAAGTGTCAAGAAATTCGCTAATGTTTGTGTAGGATGATCCATATCGGTAAGACCATTCCAAACAGGTACGCCAGAATAGTCAGCTAGTGTATCTACATCGGCTTGATCAAAACCTCTAAACTCGATAGCATCATACATAGAGCCTAGAACACGAGCTGTATCTTTTAAGGATTCTTTTTTATTCATTTGGGAACCTGTAGGGCCAAGATATGTTGTATGAGCACCTTGGTCCGCAGCACCTACTTCAAAGGCACAACGTGTCCGTGTAGAATCCTTTTCAAAAATTAATGCAAAGTTTTTACCTACTAATGTTTTAATCTCTTTACCTGCTTTTTTATCAGCTTTTAATTTTGCGGCCAAGTCCAAGAAGTATTTAATTTCTTCTGGTGTATATTGAAGCATTGTTTTAAATGATGTATGTTGTAAACTTTTCATGATAACCTCTTATTTCAAACTACTTTTTTTCTTGTAAAAATTC
>CAKPSA010000136.1 GCA_934183145.1 uncultured Veillonella sp. | reverse complement strand
AATCCTACATTGTTAGGTCCAAAACGCATTAGAGAGTTATTAGATAATGCAGGCTTTGAATATATTGACTTTGAAGATCATCAATTCGAAGTTGACCTTCAATTTGACAAAGCTGTTCCAATGTTAGAACGTCTTATCGCTCTTGGTGAAAAACACAACAAAATCTTTGGCGTTAAATTGACAAATACATTCCCTGTACAAATTCACAACAATGAATTGCCAGGTGAGCAAATGTACATGTCTGGTAAATCCTTGTTACCTGTAACAATTGGTGTAGCTGAGCTCTTAAGTGCTCAATTCGGCGAACGTTTACCAATGTCTTACAGCGGTGGTGCTGTAAAACAAAATATCAAAGCTATCTTTGATTGTGGTATCTGGCCTGTAACAGTATGTACAATACTCCTTCAAGGCGAAGGCTACAATACTTTCAAAGGATTAGCAGATGAAGTAGAATCTACTGATTACAATGCTGCCTTGAAAGTGCATAAAGATTTAATCGCTAAACTTGCTAAAGATATTAGTGAAAATAAAATCTTTAAGAAGAGCGATGCAATGAAGAAAAAACGTGAAGCAATGCCATCCTTCCCAGGTACACGTAGTTCTGATTATCACTGTCGTGTAACATGTGGCTCTTGTGTTCGCGTATGTCCTAATAGATGTAATGAAGTCGTTACTGTAAATGATGCTAAATTGATCATCCATATTGATCAAAGCTGTAATGAGTGTGGTAACTGTGCATGTCATTGCGTAGAACCTTGTCAACCATACAAGGATCGCATTACATTCTTCCACAATGCTGAAGCATTAGCAGATAGTACAAATGATGGTTTCTACATCACAGGCACTAGCTGTGGTTATCGCTTCAAAGGTGAAGAAGCCGTATGTGACATCGATGCATTACCTGAAGAATTGAAAGGAGTCGTACATGCCTTCTGTAAAGAGCATGTGTACTATGTATCATGATTATCATACAACAAGGGGACTTGGTCTTAACTGATCGAATCCTTACCGGAGATTTACTTATCGATGGCGACAAAATTGTCGCCATTGATGAACACCTTTCTATTCCAGAAGGGGCTGAAGTTATTAATGCAAAAGATTGCTATGTGTTCCCTGGGTTTATAGATCCACACACACACTTTCAGATGACAAATGTCTTAGCGTCTACTGCGGATGATTTTGATAGTGGTACAAAAGCCGCTATTCTGGGTGGAACAACATCAATCATTAATTTTGCTTCTCCTGAGGAAGGATCCCTTTGTAAAGGCTTAGAAGTTCATAAGGAGCGTGCCGCAGGGCATTGCTCCTGTGACTACAAATTCCATATGGAACTTGTAGAAATGAATGAAAATGTAGCTGGTGAGATACCGAAGGTCGTAGAGGCTGGTGTATCATCTTTTAAAGTGTACTTAGCGTATGGTTTCCGTTTAACAGATCGAGAAATTTATGATGCTATAGAGGCAATCAAACCTACAGGAGCTCTCGTTGGAGCACATTGTGAAAATGGTGATTTGATTGATGCGCTCGTAGCTGATAAACGTAAACGTGGTGAATTAGATGTAAGCAATCATCCACTCACAAGACCTGCCATGATTGAATCGGAAGCGATTAAGCGCTTTAGTACAATCGGTGCTGCATTAGACTATCCTGTACATATTGTTCATGTAAGTTCTAAAGAGGGCCTAGAAGAGGTTGTTCGGGAACGAAACTTAGGGCATAAAGTGACTTGTGAAACATGTCCACAATATTTAGTACTGGATGAATCACGATATAACTTACCTGATTTTGAAGGTGTTAAATATGTGATGAGTCCGCCGCTGAGAACAATTCAGGATCAAATGGCATTAAAGGATGCCTTAGTAAACGGTACATTCCAAACGATTGGGTCTGATCATTGTAGCTTTACTTTTGATGATCAAAAGCTAAAAAGTCGACATGATTTTACTCGTATACCTGGTGGTATTCCAGGTGTTGAGGAACGCGGTATCGTAGCTTATGATGTATTGGTAAATCAATGCAATATGAGCGCTGTAGATTTTATGAAATTAGTTAGTGAAAATCCTGCAAAGCTTTACGGTATGTATCCGAAGAAGGGCACGTTAGCCGTTGGCAGCGATGGGGATATTACAATTGTTGATAAGCGCATTGAGCATGTGCTTTCGAAAGAGTCCGCCCATACAAAGGCAGACTATATACCTTATGAGGGCATATCTATAACAGGTAAAGTTCGAGATGTAATCCTTAGAGGTCACCATGTGGTACAAGATGGATCCTTAACAGAATCATATCTTGGTGAATGTATTCCTTAATGAAAGGAGGGCTATATATGTACCGCTTTCAAGTGAATGGCACCCAACATGAGGTTCAAGAGGATCAACGTTTAATTGATTTCTTGAGAGCTGATTTGAAATTGACGGGCACTAAAGAAGGCTGTAGTGCTGGTGCTTGTGGTACGTGTACAGTAATTATAGACGGAAAAAAAGCAAAGGCTTGTGTAACTAAATTATCCCAATTAGATGGTAAATCAGTTGTAACAATTGAGGGCTTATCTGAACGGGAAAAAGCGGTATACACCTATGCTTTTGGTGAATGCGGAGCGGTGCAGTGTGGTTTCTGTATCCCAGGTATGATTATTAGTGCAAAAGTTTTGATTGATGAAAATAATGATCCAACTTCTGATGATGTAAAAAAAGCTATTTTAGGCAACATTTGTCGTTGTACAGGCTATGTGAAAATCGAAGAAGGCATTATGCTAGCCGCAAAAATGTTCCGTGAAAATCTACCAGTTCCAGAAAAAGATACAACTGGTAATGTAGGTGCTCGTTTACATCGTGTAGATGCGGAGGAAAAAGCACTAGGTACAGGACAATATGCTGACGATATCCATATGGATGGCATGATTTATGCTAAAGCATTGCGATCTAAATATCCTCGCGCTAGAGTCGATCGCGTTGATGTTTCTAAAGCTCTTGCACATCCTAAATGTGTAACGGCTTTGACTGCTAAAGATGTTCCATTCAATAAGACTGGTCATTTAGTGCCAGATTGGGATGTACTCATCGCAGAAGGTGATAATACTCGCTATGTTGGCGATGCAATTGCACTTGTTGCAACTACAGAAAAGAAATACCTAGATGAAGTATTAGCGTTAGTTGAAGTGGATTACACAGAG
>CAKPSA010000135.1 GCA_934183145.1 uncultured Veillonella sp. | reverse complement strand
CCGTATAAAGAAATTTTAGATTGGCATCCGAATTGGGATGTATTTAAAACGACAGTAGACCCTAATTTTGACTTTCATACTGTAGAAGAATTTTACAAGATTTATGTGTTCTTTAAAGAAGGGGAAGAAGAGGAGAAAGAAATTGAGCATATGACACACAAGCTCATCCGTTATGGTGATGGCTGTGTTTTATATGAACCAATGGAAAAAGCATTGGGCATTCGCAATATGCTGGATCATTTTGGAATGAAGCCTAATCAAGCTGTTGTCTTTGGCGATGGGTATAACGACTTATCCATGTTTAGACCGGAATGGCTTAATATTGCCATGGGAAATGCACGCCCTGAATTAAAGGAAAAAGCCGATTATATCACTACCGATTGTGATAAGGATGGCATCTATAATGCGTGCAAGCATTTCAAGTGGATTGATTAGTTTGATTTAATTCCTATAAATTAAATGAATTAAAATATTATGTAGCTGTAGCTACAGATTTGGGGTAGATTAATTAGTATAATGCGTTTAGTTTCATACTCGTGTTTTTAAGGAGAAGAGAAGTTATGAACAACAAACGCAGATTTATTTCCACTTTACTATGTGTAGCAACCCTGACGACAGGTTTGTTGATTTCTGGTTGTAGTGTTAATAAGGTGAGCAATCTTGGCTCTGCTGTATCCTCTGTAGTCGGTGATAACGATGATAAAGCGGCTGCAAAGCTTAATACTCTCATCGATGCAACAAACCAATTCAACAGTAATAATGCTGCATTTGCTCAATTCCAAGCAGAAGGTTTAGCTCAATTAAAAGGTGGCTTCCAAGAAGGTGCTATTACTAACCAACCTCACTATGACCGCCTACAAGACGCTTTAGAAAAATCTAAAAAAGAAGGTTCTACCTTCAAGGATCTTGATGCAGAACGCGATAACCTATTGAATGTTCTTAATGAATTAGTGCCAGTGTATAAAGAGTTGACTTCTTATAATGACTCCAAAGCCTTCATGAATGATGGTGGCGCTAAAGGTAAAGATTTAGCTGCTAAATATGTAGCCGGTGTAGAAAAATTCGATGCAGCGTACGCTAAATTTAGCGATGTTCTTACAAAAACTAACAACGAACAAACTCAAAAACAAGTTGAAAAGTTGAAAAAAGAAGGTAAGAAAGGTTATGCGGCAGCAATGGAATCTACGCTTCGTTTAACTAACCTTGTAGAAAACCTTGAAAAAGCTCCTCAAAAAGCTGATAAAGCTGCTGTGGAAAAAGAACTTGGTGATATTGAAGCTTTGTTGAAAGGTATAAACAACGACCGTGGTCAAGTACTTGCTGATCGTTACAACTCCGTAATCGGTTCCGTACGTCAAGTACTAGCTGATCCAAGCGATAATAACCTTGATAGCATGATTCAATCCTTCAATGGTTATATTGATACCTATAACAGTACAAACCCAGAACAATTTGATGGTAAATAATAGCTAATATATAACTGAAAGTATAAGGTTATATAAATTGGTAAATTTAATAATTATTTAAACCAAATTTTCTCTAAAACATGATATACTAAAAAAGAGCCGCTCACGGGTTGAGCGGCTTTTCTATGTGAATTTTACATACATGTTAGTATAAACAATATATTTTGGGGGAACTATGAACTGGAAACGCTTGGCTTTATGTGCAATGTTGGGGATTACAATGCTTGGTACAACAGCTTGTGGTACAAAAAGTGGGGAACAACCACAAGGTAATACTGTAAAAGCAGAAACTGTAACTATGCCTAATTTCTCTAATGCGCCAATCGCTGATGAGTATGCTATTTTTGATACAAATTATGGTCAATTCAAAGTTCGTTTGCTAGGCTCTAAAGCGCCTATTACTGTAAAGAACTTTGATTACTTAGTAAAAAAAGGTTTCTATAATGGAGTTACATTCCACCGCGTTATTGAAGGTTTTATGATTCAAGGTGGGGATCCAGATGGTACAGGTGCTGGTGGCCCTGGTTATACAATTCCTGATGAGTTTTCCAATGATTTACACTTCAATAAAATGGGTGTTCTCGCTATGGCAAACCGTGGCCCAAATACAGGGGGCTCTCAATTCTTCATTACCTTGGGACCTACAGATTGGTTAGATAATAAACACACTATCTTTGGTACTGTTGTACAAGGTATGGACGTAGTTGAAAAAATCGGCAAAGTAAAAACAGGCCGTAATGATAAACCAGTAGAACCAGTAATCATCAATACCATTACATTGGAACCGATTACTGATGATGCAAAAAATGGCAAATAAGGCCGCAAAGTCTGAAGAGCGACACTACGTGTACTTAGTGCGTTGTGCAGATGATTCTTTGTATTGTGGATGGACCACCGATCTTGATCGCCGTATGGAGGCTCATAATGGACATGTTCCAGGCGGTGCGAAGTATACGCGGGGGCGACGTCCTGTTACCTTAGTGTATTCTGAAAGCTTTCACAATAAACAGGACGCACAACGTAGAGAATATGCTATAAAACAGATGACAAAGGCTAATAAATTGCGACTCATTAAGGGTGCAAAATAGTCCTTGATTATGGTATAATATGATGATTAATTACTGCCATGGAGGTTACGAAATGAAGCGGGTTCTAGTGTCCGTAAAAAGTGTACAACGAGATATGGACGGCAAGGATACCGTAGTGGAGCTAATTTCCCCTGGTACGTCACATAAAAAGGGTAATACACAGTATGTGCGTTACGAAGAATCTAGTGTGACGGGCATGGATGGGGTTAAGACGACCATTAAAATCCATGATGATTCAATTGTGCTGCTTCGTACAGGGGCGGTCAATATGCGTCATCAATACGTCCGTGGTGAAGAGCGCGAGTCCGTGTATGAAACGCCGTATGGCGATTTACACATGGCCGTGAACACTCATGAATTAACAGTAGACTTTCACGAAGGCGTAGGTCATGTTCATTTAGGATATGACATTTCCGTCGAAGGTGAATGGCAATTTTATAATCAGTTAGATATAGACGTGCGGGAGGATACAGAGCATGGACATGAAGGAAATCCTGAAATCGGGGATTGAACAGGCATTACAAGATACGATTAACAGTGGTGGCTTACCAGCTGGTGAATATCCAGAAATCGTTCTCGAAGTGCCACCTCAAAAAGAATTCGGTGATTTTTCTACAAA
>CAKPSA010000134.1 GCA_934183145.1 uncultured Veillonella sp. | reverse complement strand
AAAGCATAATATTGATTATTGCAATATATAAAGTGCACTCACCTTTGTGAGTGCACTTTTAATTTATAAATTTGCTGCCTTTTTTATAAAATAGTAAACTATACATATAAATGTGTGTAGTATTCATTTATGGCAACTTGTATATGTGTAATAGAGAAAGTATTGGAGAGTATTATGAATATTAGAATGGCAATAATGGCAGCAGTTATTAGTTCTACTGCAGTTTTTACGGCACATGGTGTAGATGTATCGATTCCAGGGGCAAATCCTAAAATGCCTGCAGTAGTGTATAGTGATAACATTGTAGATCAAACTAAAGTAGATAAGTTGGCAAATAAACTGTCATCTTTATATGATAAGAAAATAGCCGCAGATGTGGCTGTGGCGCCTCAGAATAGAGTAAAGGCAGATATCTTGGATAAAGGTATTATTGATTATAAAGCACATAACTATAGTTCCTCTATCTATGTGCTATCAGGAGAAAATCGCTCTATTCAATTTACCTTACCAACTACATCTAATAAGAGTATAGCGGTGCCTCGGGGTAAAGGGTATAAACAATATGCTATGTCTAATCTTGGTATGATTGGTATTGAGGTTGAGCCTGTAAAGGATACGAATATTTGGGCTGAATCTGGTAAAAGTTATGCTGAACTTACCGTAGAGGATATGAAGGTTGCTTTCGCAAAACACAATCCAGGTGCTAACAATGCTTTTGTGGATGGTGGGAAGTTTACATATCCAGGTATTGAAAATGGTACGTGGGATGTAGCGACCTCGAATGGCAGACTTGGTAAAAATACAATTAGTACGATTAATTTTTCCTATAAAAATAATCCGAATTATATGTACCATATTGGTATTGTAGACACTAATAAGAAGGATAATTACAAACATAATTTAGGTTTGTTAGCAAATTATACAATTCCTTCCATCATGGAGAAACCGGAGGTTACGATTCCTAATACAGTAGAAACATTGGGAGATTTTACATATCGTCGAATTGAAGGAACGACTATAAAAAAGGATGTAGCTGAAGATGGTGGGCTTTTTAAAGCTTATGAAACAGATGGGCTAGCACATTTGTTACTAGTTAATCCAATCAAGGAAGGGACTTCTAAAAATAAGATTTTAACGGCTACATTAGCCAAGCAGATTCTTGATAGTAGAATTGGAAAAGATGGGAAAGTAAATATCTATACTGTATGGCATAACAATACACCAGGAATATTGATGGATATTCAGTATCCTGCTTTTAATGCAATGGAAATATCTTATATAACACGAAATGATAAGAATTTATTTATTCACACTATCATTGCTAATCGTAATAAGAAAAATATTAGTCGAGATGATGCGATTAATTTACTCATAGATGTTCAAATGAAAGGTGAGAGTATGGACTCTACTAGTGTGATATCTCCATTGCCTGAATATGACTTTTAGCTTTATAGAACCTTTTGTACTTTATGTACATTAGAACCCAACAAATTCTATAGAATTTGTTGACATGAATAGAAATGTAATATACGATGTATGTAGTGATATATATTACTACAATAAAATAGTTAGGTAACGGCGCCTTGCATGCAGAGTTTCTGTGAGCAAGGCGCTTTTTGTATGGAAAGGAGTTTCTTATGGTCAATATGATTGATACGGGCAACACAGCATGGGTCTTGTTGTGTGCTGCATTAGTATTCTTTATGACACCTGGTTTAGCGTTGTTTTATGGTGGGATGGCGCGTAGTAAAAATGTGCTAGGTACGATCATGCAGAGCTTCTTTTTGATTGGTGTCATTTCTGTTGAGTTTATTTTGATCGGCTATACGTTAATTTTTGGTGATGATTTACATGGCATCATTGGCGATTTCAGTAAATTTGGCCTTGGTGGTGCAGAGACTACTATTTTAAGTGATACACATATTCCAGAGCTTGCCTTTGTAGCATTCCAATGCATGTTTGCTGTTATTACACCAGCCATCATGAGTGGTTCTATTACGGGGCGGATGCGCTTTGCACCTTTTGTAATATTCGCTTTGTTATGGTCTATCTTTATATATAATCCCATGGCCCATTGGATTTGGGGAGGGGGATTCCTTAGCGATTTAGGCGCATTAGACTTCGCTGGTGGACTTGCGATACACGTGTTGTCCGGTGTGTCTGGGTTGACATTATGTATGTTGTTAGGACGTCGTCGC
This sequence comes from uncultured Veillonella sp., assembly GCA_934183145.1. Classification (GTDB taxonomy): domain Bacteria; phylum Bacillota; class Negativicutes; order Veillonellales; family Veillonellaceae; genus Veillonella. The sequence continues at coordinate 1,012 of CAKPSA010000134.1, read as the reverse complement.
GGTTATGGACGCATGCCTATGCTACCGCACCATTTGCCGATGACAATTCTTGGTGCCGCTATTCTATGGTTCGGTTGGTTTGGCTTTAATGCAGGCTCTGCTCTTGGCGTAGGCTTCCTTGCGGCTAATGCAGTGTTAACTACACAAATCTCTGCAGCTGTTGGTATTGTAGGATGGGTGTTAGTAGAAATGATGCATCGCGGTAAACCTACTGTGTTAGGGGCTGCCTCTGGCGGTGTATCTGGCCTTGTAGCCATTACACCAGCTGCAGGCTTTGTAACGCCTATGGCGGCCATTATAATTGGTTTTGTCGGTGCCGTTATATGTTATCTAGCGGTAGCCATTATTAAAAACCGTATTGGTTACGATGATTCTCTTGATGCCTTTGGTATTCATGGCGTAGGCGGCACATGGGGCGCTATTGCTACAGGTTTATGGGCTACAACGACGATTAATCCTGATGGGGCCAATGGGTTGTTCTATGGTGGCTCCCTATTAGGCCCTCAATTACTTTCACTCGTGATTGCCTATGTATTTGCCATTGTAGGTACATTTATACTATTTAAAATCGTCAGCGCCTTTATGGATATGCGCGTTAGCATTGGCTCTGAGTCTTTGGGTATCGACATTAGTGAACATGGTGAAGGCGCTTATAATCAATCTGAATTTAAAAGCTCAGGGCGATTTATTTCGTCCAATCAAACGTCTTTGTTATAATTGGTGAGTGATAGATAGTACGCATAGGAGATACATATATGAAACGAATGAAAAAGGTAGATATAATCGCTCGTGCTGAGCAGCTAGAGGATTTAAAAGAGGCGTTAAACAAGATTGGTATTCAAGGTATGACAGTGTCACAAGTCTTTGGCTGTGGCTTACAAAAGGGTCATACCGAAGTATATCGGGGCCAACAATATGATGTGAATTTAATCCCTATGGTAAAAGTTGAAACCGTTGTGTGTGATGTGCCTGTAGATCTTGTAATGGATACAGCGCGCAATACATTACAAAC
>CAKPSA010000133.1 GCA_934183145.1 uncultured Veillonella sp. | reverse complement strand
TACTCATATATTCACACATTCATATCCTTATAACCAAAAAGAATATATTTATAAAAGCTAATACCATACTATATTCATCAATAAATCTTATGGAAAAAGCCTTATATTTTCTATACTTCTAGGGGTATGGGGTTTATTGACACCCCTATGTCCCTTTGTTACGATTGGCGTAAGGTTATATATATGCAATTAATCTATAGTGGTCTATAAACCTATAACGATTTATATAAAATTATCTATACTACTAAGATCATTGCATAGACTTGTAGTTTAGTTATGGATAGGAGTATTAAAATGAAAAAACAATTAGCATTAGCATCCGCTATTTTGGGTCTTGCAGTATCTGTTGGTGCACCAGTTGTATCTCATGCAGCATACCAGTTAAATGAAGAAGTAAAAAATCCTACACCTGCATTGTTAGAAGCTTCTACTATTGGCGTTCGTACGCATGAAACAAAAGAACTTCAAAATCTTCAAAATAAAGATGCTATCGTTGTTATGAGCTTTGGTACAACTTATAAAGAAACTCGTGCAAAAACGATTGATGCTACTGTAGCAGCTATTCAAGCAGCTCACCCCGATACTAAAGTAGTTACAGCTTTCACAAGCCACATCATTCGTGATCGTATCCAACAAAAAGAAGGCATCACATACCCTACACCTGAAGAAGCTTTAGATCAATTAAAAGCTGAAGGTTACACTCGTGTAGCTTTAACTTCCTTGGACGTTATTCCTGGTATGGAATACAACTATGATGTAGCAGTTTATAACTTATACAAAAACAACTTCAAAAAAATGACACTTGGTACTCCACTTATGTACTGGATGGGTCAAGAAGGTCAAACTGACGAAGTTGTACAAACAATTAAAGCTGTTCAATCTCAATTCCCTAAAGTTGGTAAAGAAGACGCTATTCTTATCATGGCTCATGGCACTCCAGATCCTTCCAACGCTTACTACTCTGTAATTCAAGATCGTATCCATTCCCTTGGCTTGAAAAATGTATACATCTACACTGTAGAAGGTACTCCTAACCTTGAACAAGTTGTACCTCAATTGAAAGCAAAAGGTATTAAACATGTTACATTGATGCCATTCATGATGGTAGCAGGCGACCATGCTAATAACGACATGGCTGGCGATGAACCAGATTCTCATAAATCCATCCTTGAAAAAGACGGTTTCAAAGTAGATACTTACCTTCATGGTCTAGGTGAAAATCAAAATATCCGCAATATCTTCGTGGAACGTGCAAATGAAGCTTGGGATGCATTGCAAAAATAATTAATTTCACAATTTAACTAGTATCGTTACATAACGTACATAGGAGTACATCATGAAAAAACTACTACTCGGTAGTATCGCTTTGGTTATGATTGTACTAGCACTAGCTGGGTGTGGTAAATCCACATCCAGCTCTTCTGCTACTACGAAAGAGTTGACCTTTAATGGTCAAACCTATACAGTACCAAAGGATCCTCAAAAAATTGCGGTCTTATCCAATTCCGTATTATCTATGCTTTATGCAGTAGATGGTAAAGCTATTAGCCGTGTAAATACGACAGATAGTTTACCACCTGAAATCGAAGCATTACCTGCTCTTGGTCAAACAGCCAATATTAATATGGAACAACTGTTAGGTCTTAATCCAGATTTAGTATTAGGCCTTGAAAATCAGCATAAAAAATATGAGGCACAACTACAATCTAGTAAAATTCCAACAGTACTAATTAACTATGATGGTATTAAGGATAATGTACCACTTTTGACATTCCTTGGTGAGTTAACTAACCATCAAGATAAAGCAAAAACCGTCATTGCTACTTATGAAAATAATATTGCTAAAGTAAAGGATGCCGTTAAAGGCCAACAACCAGCCCGCGTAGCTGTATTACGTGCTACTGGTAAAGGCGTAACAGCCGAAACTGATGCTTCTATCACAGCCTCTATGGTTAAAGAATTAGGCATGACAAATGTTGTAACTAGTCACTTAGATAAAACTACAACAGATAAAACTGTACCTTACTCTTTAGAAACTCTAGCAGCTGATGACCCAGATATTATCTTTGTTGTAACAATGGGTAAAGAAGAAGAAATTACTAAAGCTATGAAAAAAGCCATGACAGATAATCCTGCATGGGCTAACTTGAAAGCAGTTCAAAATAACCGCGTAGTATATTTACCATCTAAACTATTCCTATTAAACCCAGGTCTACAAACACCTGAAGCTATGGCTCGCCTCGTAAAAGAAGCATACGGCATAGACGTTACATTTTAAACTAAATAAAGGGACTATAACAGAATGCATTTAACATTCTAGTTATAGTCCCTTTATTTTTATGAAAGCCTCTATAATAAACCTTTTACACGTATGTATGGTTTATTATCAAAGTTATCGACTTGTACATCCACAGAGAACACCTCTTTAAACAGTGAATCGGAGGTAATATCCTTTGTATCTCCAGCAGCGATTAAGTGACCTGCTTTTATAACAGCCATATAGTCAGAGTATTGCACTGCTTGTGTTAAATCATGTAGTACCATAAGTACTGTTAAACCTTGCTCTTTATTGAGCCGTTTTAACAGCTCCATAATTTCTAATTGATGATTAATATCTAAATACGTAGTAGGCTCATCGAGCACTAAAAGCTTTGGTTCTTGAGCTAGCGCCATAGCAATCCAAACCCGTTGACGCTCACCACCAGATAGAGATGGAATCAATTGATGACGAAGATGATCTGTTTTCGTAATCGACAGTGCGTAATCTACGATTTCTCGATCCTCTTTTGCCGTATTTTTCCACCAATTTTGGTACGGATAACGACCACAGTATACAAGTTCCTCTACCGTCATATCTTTTGGCATATTTGGTACTTGTGGCAAGAATGCCATCTGACGAGCTAGCTTATTTTGTGAATACGATGATAAGGGCTTATCAAAGATGGTTACGCACTCACTAGGGCTAGAAATATAACCAATCATAGAGCGCAACAATGTACTTTTACCACAACCATTAGGTCCAATTAAGGTCGTAATTTTTCCCGTCGGAATAGATACTGTAATTTCATGTAAAATATCTCGATTTCCAAGCGTTACGGATAGCTGTTTTACAGCAATAGCAGAATTATTTGTACTCATCAGCTATCCCTCCTTAACAGATACAAGAAGAACGGCGCTCCGAAGAAGGCCATGATAATACCTACAGGAATTTCAATAGGACTCATGAGAACGCG
>CAKPSA010000132.1 GCA_934183145.1 uncultured Veillonella sp. | reverse complement strand
AATTGCTTAGCAATTTGGGCAGTGGAACTAACCCCTTCGCGACCGCCATCATACAAGCCCATAACACCTTCGATAATAGCAAGGTCTACACCATTTGCCATGGTAGCGAAGAAAGGATTTAATTTGTGAGGTGGCACGAGCCACGTATCTAAATTATAGCTGTCACGGCCGGATGCAATTTTATGAAAGCCCGGATCAATATAATCCGGGCCTACTTTAAAGGATTGCACCGTACGTCCACCATTTGCATAAGCAGCCAATAAGCCCGCTACGATTGTTGTTTTACCTACACCAGAGTTTGTGCCTGCAATGACAACACGTGGAATCTGTACTGTGTTCATAGATATTACCTCGTAATACGACGTGTTTGTTAACGGTCCTTACGTTTTGCAAGGATTGTAGATAAGTAGTTGAGTTTAGTATCTTTAGGCATATTATCTAGACCTACATATACTTGCTCATCAGGCAAACCTACACGGCTAATCATAACCGCATCATCTGCCATATTGTGTTTAAGCAATGTTTCTTGTACTTCATCAAAGTTTTTATATACTTTCATGATTACCGCATCATCAGCTACAGCCAAAACTGCATCGATTTTTTCTTTAGGTGCTGTGGCAGGAACGATAGCTAGTACTTCTTCTTTCTCTACGATTGGATAACCAAGGTGAGAACCAATAGCACAGAATGCAGTAACGCCAGGAATTGTTTCGATTTCATGACCTGTATTTTCGATCAAGCGATATACATACATGTATGTACTGTAGAACATAGGATCGCCCAATGTTAAGAATACAACGCTTTTACCTTGATCTAAGTAGGACAAGATAATGCGTTTTGCTTCTTGCCAGCCTTCCTCTTGTGTCGCATCGTCCAATACCATTGGGAATACTACAGGAACAATTTCAGTATGTTCTTGAATGTATGGGGATGCAATATTAAGTGCTACAGAACCATCTTTCTTTTCTGTTTTAGGTGTGATGATAATATCTGCTTCACCTACGATGCGAGCAGCTTTCACCGTCATTAATTCAGAATCACCAGGGCCTACGCCAATGCCATATAATTTACCTTTCATGGGGTTCTCCTATTCTTATAGTTACAATCTATTTATAAATTTCATATCTTTTATTATAACTAATTTATACAAGATATACAAAGATACTATTTAATATTTGGAATTACAGGACGATGTGGACTACGTTTACCATACAAATCATCGATACAATCCTGTACATGTTGACGGAAGATATCGTGAATTGCCTCATATTCGCCTAGAGCACTATGAATTGGTTTAACTTCATAACCATAATCGGCAAGTTCATTAATAACGCTATCCTCTTCGTCACCAAAGAGATCATTTTGTGCATGATCACCAAGGACTAATAATAATGGATGTACATAAATTGTGTTTGGCCGTTTACCATCGAGCCATTCCCATGGCATAGCCACATCTGCTACATATGGCGCATTTTCTAGTACTGCAATACGCACATTCGTAAGTCCATCACGAATTAATTTAAATTGTAAATTACCATATGAGGAGTTACCAGAACCAAGCCCACCATGACCGACTAATAACAAACCATCCTCTTTTGAAATGCTGAGTGGCTTAATAAAATGATCAATCAAGATTTGATAATCATCAGGATGCTCTTCTTGGCCCATGTAGTATACGAGTGGTCTACCTACGCGTAATACTTCCAGTTGGCCCTCTCCTTCATGAGCGAGAATATTATTTTTCAACTTATCAAACTCTTCACCACCGGTGAAATGTAGTGGTTGCACATAAATATGTGTATAACCTTCTTGAATAAGTTTTTCTAATGCACCTTGCTCAGTAGGAATCTCAATCCCCCGTTCACGCAACCGCTTAACGATAATGCGAGAGGAAAATGCTAATTCCACCGTATAATCGGGATAGGATTTACGAATATACTCCACAACGGAGTCAATATTATGTTCACGAGCACTGTCAACAGTGGACCCAAAGGCAACAACTAAAATAGCTTGTTTCATGGAAGTCTCCTTATCTAACTAATAATGTATCTTAATCATACCATAGACGACACGTTAGGGGCATACCATGGGACGTATAAAATAGATATTATAAATATCTTTCATAGTAAAAGTAAAAATCCCCCTTATTGGAGTTCCAACAAGGAGGACTTTCACGTATGTATAGGAGTGTGTAGAGATATGTTAATTTGCGTGATATATGCTTAAATAGTTTACTCTTTAGTTAAGATACTAAAGAAGTATAAAGATATTAGGAAATCATCCCTTGTGCTTCCATACGAGAGTTTGTCATAACAGGTTTGACAGTCTCACGGGGCATGGGACGCTTACGATCAGACATGCGAATAGCTTGACCCAAATGTTTCAAGAATAAATCTTGTACATAAGGATTTTCACCAAGGCCTTCATTCCAAATATCTACATTATACCCTTCTTCAGCAAGCAATGCATAAATGGAATCAGAGCGGTCACCACCAAGGTAGTCCATTAAATGTGTAGAACCGATGAGTGCCAACGGTACTACTAACAAATCTTTATGGCCCATACGATCAAGCAATGTAAGTGCCTGTTTGAATGTAGGGAAACCATTTGTGGTAAATACTACTACATTTGGCGCTGCACCATACATGGCTTTTAATTGTAAGGTACTAAACTCTAATTGATTTTGACCATTTGCCATGAGTACCACAGATTTATTAAGCGCTTTTGTATTAACATGACGTACAATACTTTCCAATGTTGCTTCATAATCGTCAGCATAATTTTTTACACCTAATGATGTAAGCAATGGTTTACCAATGTTCACTTGTGTGAAACCATATTCATTGCTATGTAAGAACTTCAATGCTTGTTTACGCATTTGTTGGTAACACTGATCGGCTACCAATGTTATAGGTTGAATGTATACCTCATCGACACCCAACCGAGCAAAATCCTGCATAGCCTCTGTGAAAGAAGAAATCTTATCATCGTATTTCTCGTTCCACTTCTCTACTAACGCATCAGATAAAAATACACGGCGTACCTCCATATCGCTATACATGGAACGTACTTTTTTCTCTATACTGCCGATGGATTTCTCCACAGCATCTTGATAAATTGATCCAAAGGATGCAATAATTATGCCTTTCATATGTGACCTCCATATCGCTCATACATGATACAATCTCCATAACTGAAAATTGTTATCAACTACTATGTAATAATAGTACAAGATTC
>CAKPSA010000131.1 GCA_934183145.1 uncultured Veillonella sp. | reverse complement strand
ATAGTCAAACAAGCTATGCGTGGTCGTAGTCAATCGGTTTACCATGTGGAACAAGAAATTTTGCGCCGCAAGCCAGCAAATCAAAATAATCGTAGTGCCCTTACATCCTTAGATGTTTTTAAGGAGTTGGGCATCATAGAAGAATATACAAGTGATGATGGTCAATTAATGCTAAGATGGAATGCCGTTGAAGGAAAATTAGATCTTGTCACATCCGTAACATTTCTTACCTATAGTGTATAGGAGGTGACACCATGACAACCGTAAATGAAGAAGGCAAAGCTTTGGTGGAACAAGGTACATTTAACAAAGAAAAAGCTTTAGCTGAATTTATGGAATATATCCATACCTATTTAACAGATGATGAGTGTAACCAAGTATTGAAGGCTTTTGAACTTGCTGATAAGGCTCATGAAGGTCAATTGAGAGCTTCTGGTGAGCCATATATCATGCATCCACTAGCAGTAGCTGAAATTTTGGCACACTTACAAATCGACCATATTACGCTTATGGCTGCACTTATGCATGATGTGGTTGAAGATACATCGTATTCAAAGGAAGACTTGGAGAACATGTTTGGCTCTGAGGTGGCTTTCCTCGTTGATGGTGTAACGAAACTAAACCAGTTCCAATATGAAACAAAAGAAGATCGCCAAATGGAAAATTATCGGAAGATGATTTTGGCTATGGCGAAGGATGTGCGCGTCGTTGTTATTAAATTAGGTGACCGCTTACATAATATGCGTACCTTAAAGCATATGCGTAGCGATAAACAAAAGCGTATTGCAAAGGAAACATTAGAAATCTTTGCGCCTTTAGCACATCGCCTTGGTATCTTCAATGTGAAATGGGAACTAGAAGATTTATCATTCCGCTATTTAGAGCCGGAAAAATATTATGATCTTGTAGATCAAATGAAACAAAAACGCCAAGCTCGTGAGGACATTGTAAATGATACGATGAGCCAACTTACAAAAGCGTTAGGGGAAGCTCATATTAAGGCGGATATTAAAGGTCGTCCAAAACACTTCTACAGTATTTACAAGAAGATGAAAAAGGACAACCGTGATTTATCTCAAATTTACGATTTGCTTGCTGTTCGCGTTATCGTTGATACAATTCCAGATTGCTACGCCGTATTAGGTATTGCGCATAGCTTGTGGAAACCATTGCCGTATCGTTTCAAGGATTATATTTCCATGCCGAAATCTAATATGTATCAATCCTTGCATACAACGGTTATTGGTACCATGGGGCAACCTGTAGAAATCCAAATTCGTACATGGGAAATGCACCGTGTATCTGAATATGGTGTTGCTGCTCACTGGCGTTATAAAGAAGGCAATAAAAGTGGCGATAAGGACTTTGACCAAAAGGTTGCCTGGTTACGCCAAGTTCTTGAATGGCAAGATACAAGTAATCCAACAGAACTGGTTAACGCTTTAAAACTTGATGTTTTCTCTGGTGAGGTCTTTGTATTCACACCAAAGGGCGATGTTGTTAAATTGCCTATTGGTTCTGTTCCGCTTGATTTTGCGTACCGCGTTCATACCGATGTAGGTCATCGCTGTGTAGGGGCTAAGGTAAACGGTAAAATTGTACCGCTAGATTACACCTTACAAAATGGCGATATTGTAGATATCATTACATCTAAAACTGGTAAACCGAGTCTTGATTGGCTTAATATTGTAGGCTCTTCTGAAAGTAAGAGCAAAATTCGCAACTGGTTCAAGCGTGAAAATAAGGCTGAAAACATTGAAAAAGGCCTAGAAGCGCTTGAAAAAGAAGCAAAACGATTGAACTATAGTTGGAAAGAATTGATCGCTGATAATCGTCTCCCACAAGTTACAAAACAGCTTAAAGCAGGTACTGAAGAAGAGATGTTTGCTGCTTGTGGCTATGGTGGTATTCCTGTCAGCACTGTTCTCTTGCGGTTAATTGAACTTTATAAAAAGTCTAAAGAAGCAGAAGAGTCTAAGCACAGTACTGAACAAATCATTGAGAAGTTAAAAGCTCAAGGTCCAAAAACGACCAAGAATGGTACGGGCGTTCTTGTAAAAGGCGAAGCTGGTGTTATGGTGCGTATGGCGAAATGCTGTAGCCCAGTTCCTGGTGATGATATTATTGGTTATATCACGCGTGGTCGTGGTGTATCTATCCATCGCTCCGACTGTACGAGTCTAGGACATACGCCAGAAGATTTAGAACGTATGATTGAGGTCTCCTGGGATGGTTCTTCTGGTGAATCTTTCCACGTAGGCATCGATATCCAAGCTTATGATCGAAATGGTCTGTTGATGGAGGTTATGGCTGTACTTTCAGAATTGAAAATCACCATTACAAATATCAATGCAAAGGTTCAAGAAGATACTAAAACTGTAAGTATCAATGTAGTTGTTGATATCCGAGATATTTCACAACTTGATTTTGTTATGACTAAGTTACGCCGTATTCGTGAAGTATATACAGTACAGCGTAGTAAAGGAGGGGCTTAATGAGTGAACAACAATTAGTGCTTATGCGCATGCCATTAGGTCCGTTAGGGACTAACTGCTATGTTATTGGAGATAAAGAGGTAGGCGAAGCTTTCATTATCGATCCTGCTACTGCTGAAGTATTAGAGTCTTTAAAGAAACATGATTTAAAACCAAAGGCCATTTTGTTAACCCATGGTCATGGAGATCATATTGGTGGCGTTCAAGAGATTGTAGATACATATCATGTGCCTGTATATATTCAAAAGGGCGATGTACCGTATTTGTCAGATCCTGAACTCAATCTTAGCGCGTATAGTAATCCAACACCGATTAAGGTAAATGCTGATGTTGTCGAGGTTAAACAAGGTGACCACATTACCTGCGGTGCTATTGACTTAGAAGTACTTGAAACACCGGGTCATACGCCAGGTGGGGTATGTTATTATATGGAAGGTCTTGTATTTGTAGGGGATACTCTCTTTAGAGATTCTGTGGGACGTACAGATTTTCCGAATGGCTCCTATGAGACGTTAATGGAATCCATTAAAACTCAACTTTATAAATTGCCTGATAATACAATGGTATATCCTGGTCATGGACCAGAAACAAATATAGGCTACGAAAAACAATACAATCCATTTGTTGGGGCGTAGGGTTTATGATGTTTTGCAAGAAAAAAGGGGATAGTTATCATGAACACAACATTAGAGAAATTAAAAGAACGCATTAAAGATAAAAAATACAAATTGACTACACAACGTCAAACAATTTTACAAGCCTTCATCGATGCTGATGAAAA
>CAKPSA010000130.1 GCA_934183145.1 uncultured Veillonella sp. | reverse complement strand
ATTAGAACAAATCTTTTTTCCACATACCGATAATGGCAATAATAGAGAATACTAATGCAACACCTATAACCTCATAGAATCCATTGGGATCCTCTTGGAATGGCAATGGCACGTTTGTCCCCCACAAGCTAAATACGATGGTCGGAACCGCCATAGCAATCGTTAGGGTTGCCAACATTTTCATAACCAAGTTAAGGTTATTGGAAATGATAGATGTAAAGGCGTTCATCATGTTCATCAAGATATTAGAATACATTTCAACCATCTCGATGGCCTGTTTGTTCTCGATGATAACGTCTTCGAGTAAGTCCTCATCCTCTTCGTATATTTTGAGGAGGTGTTTGTAGGAACTATGACCACGCAAGCGCAATAGACGTTCCATAACAGTACCATTTGTGCGCAATGCAGAGGTAAAGTATGTCATGGATTTCTGTAATTCCAACAATTGGAAGAAGTCTTTATTCTTTGTAGTATGACGCAATTGGATTTCAATATCGTCCGTACGACGGTTGATTTGTTGCAAGTAACGCAAGAACATAGTCGCTGTGCGATACAAAATTTGGAACAAGAAACGTGTCTTTTTGTATGTATAGAATGTAGAGATCTGGTTAGAAATGAATGGATACAATACTTCGGACTCTTCTAAGCAGATGGTGATGAAGAAGTCTGGCGTCAAGAAGATACCAAGTGGTACTGTATCATACATATCGTTACCGCGAATAACCGGAATGTTGATAACGATAAAGATGTAGTTATCCTCTAACTCCACGTGAGAACGTTCTTCCATATCGAGAGCGGTCTTGAGAACGTCCGTTGGGATTTCCGTCAAAATATTGATAAGGGATAACTCATCGGGGTCTGGGTTCACCAAATTTACCCAAGAACCTTTTGTGGCATCTGATACAGTGCTGTCTGAAACTAACTCTTCTTCTATGTGTTTATACACCGTGATCATGCTATCCCTCCTTCCAACGAACTTATAGTAATCATCTAATAAATTATATACTATTTTATAGCTATTATTCAATTCAATTGTGAAAGTTTTGTGTATCTAGTACATACATATACAGCTTTATGTCTATTTATAATGTACATATGTATATGATAAAAGTATCGTAAATGTTTAGTCTAAGCAATAAAATAACCTCTACATTAGCCAATTGCTAATCTAGAGGTTATTTATAATAGTCCTAATCGTTTAGATCAGAAGAATGTAATTTGTTTTGTTCTCTCTGGCTCTATAAACTCTACTTTCACTAATTACGACGCAAGATACGAATAGAGTTTAAGATACAGAGGATAGATACGCCTGTATCACCAAATACTGCCCACCACATGGATGCATAGCCCATAAGGCCTAGAGCCATGATGAGGATTTTTACAGCAATAGCGAATACAACGTTTTGCCATGCTACGCGCAATGTCGCTTTGGACAAGTCAAGGATATGTGCGATAGCAGTCAAGGAAGGACGCATGAACACAACGTCTGCCGCTTCAATAGCCGCATCAGCACCGCTCCCCATCGCACCACCAACATCAGCACCTGCAAGTACTGGCGCATCGTTGATGCCGTCCCCTACGAACATAGTAGGACCATATTCGGAGCGAATATCTTGTACAACAGATAATTTATCTTGCGGCAACAATTGAGCACGTACTGCACTTACACCAGTTTCTTTAGCAATGTAATTAGCACTTGCTTCAGCGTCACCGGTAAGCATAACAGTTTTGATATCTTGACCATTAAGATCAGCAATGGCTTCAGCGGAATCAGGACGAGCTTCATCGGCGATGATGATGCGACCAAGGTATGTATTACCTTCTGCTACAAGAACTTCTGTACCGTATTCAGCAGCTTCTGTTGGATAGCCTTGAACATTATAGCGTTCCATAAGACGACGGTTACCAACGAGTACTTGTTGGCCATCAGTCATACCGACCATACCTTCACCAGCTAATTCTTGAACGAAATCAGAAGGTTCTACTGCAAGGCCTTGCTCTTTTGCTTCAGAAACAATACTTGTTGCAATTGGATGTGTAGATACAGCTTCGATTGCTGCAGCCATGGATAATAATTGACCAGAGCTTACATGGGAGCCTACAGTTTCTACGTTGTGAACTTTGAACTCACCAGATGTAATAGTACCGGTTTTATCAAGAGCTACTGCTTTCACACCAGCCAACGCCTCGATAACACGACCACCTTTAAGCAAGATACCGTGTTTAGATGCATTACCGATACCGGAGAAGAATGCGAGTGGCACACTAAGTACCAATGCACACGGACAAGAAATAACGAGGAATGTTAATGCTGTGTAGATCCATTTATGCCATTCACCTGTAATAAGGGATGGAATAACGGCTACTGCAAGGGCAAGAGCTACAACGATTGGTGTGTATACGCGAGCGAAGCGCGTAATGAAGCGGTCGATTTTAGGTTTAGAGGATGCTGCATTTTCAACGGCATCAAGGATTTTTGTAACCATAGATTCTTCAAGAACCTTATCTACACGCATTGTAATGCGACCAGATTCGTTGATGCAACCAGACATAAGTTGAGTACCAGGTACAGCGCGAACCGGTACAGGTTCACCTGTTACAGGAGCTGTGTTAACGCGTGTTTCACCTTCAAGAACAGTACCGTCTAGAGGAATTAAATCACCAGGACGAACTTCTATAGTCCAGCCTACCTCAACCTTTTCAGGAGCCATAACTACGATTTCACCACCGCAGCATGTATCTACAACGCGTACCTCTTGAGGGCGCATATCGACAGCATTCATAATTTCTGTACGGCTACGGTCGGTTGCTTTTTCTTCGAAGAACTCACCGATACGGTAGAACAAGATAACGCCTACTGCTTCAGGCAATGCGTCGATAGCAATAGCGCCCAATGTAGCAATGGACATCAAGAAGTTTTCATCGAATACTTGGCCTTTTAAAATATTGCGACCTGCGATACGCAACACTGGGAACGCAAGAAGAATATACGCAATATAGTAAATTGGTGTTTCAATGCTCTCTGGCAAGCCGATAGATGGCACAAAGGAAGTCAATGCTTCATAGATCATGAATAACAAGCCTGCTACGATAACTGCGATTGTTACAGCATCACTACCATCTTCCTTATCAGTACCATGATCATCTACGGCCGCTTTAGATTTACGCTCGTAATCAGCTACTGTTACGCCCTCTTCAATGGCATCGCAAATCTCTTGAATATCGCGTTTAAGAGCCTCACGGTCTTCCCAGGAGCCTGTTAATTTTAATTGATGTGTAGCAATTGTAAA
>CAKPSA010000129.1 GCA_934183145.1 uncultured Veillonella sp. | reverse complement strand
GTTGTTAAGATACCAACGCCAAAGCCACCTACCATATCGAGGATACCGAGGCCCCCGAACAGGAAGTTAGAAATGAGGTTGCCAATCCCCATGGGAATCACCAAGAACGGAAAGGCATAAGCAAGTGCATATAATGATGTTGCTATACGAATTTGATACGCCCCGAAGGAAACGCTTTGCGTTAAATAGAGTACAACGATGTACAATGCCACAACCATGGCAGAAATAGTCAATTTACGTGTAGTAATCATAACACTCACCTCCTCAAAATAAAAAAGCATGGCAAAACTACCATGCTAAAAATGCTTATGAATTTCCGTAGTTTTGTTTAGAGACAGGATGGTTTCAAACTGTCTTATTCAGTTGTTGCATTTATAATATCATATATTTTCGATATCTACAAGTCGTATAGAGCTAAAGCGGCCTGTTACAGTAGCTGCTATGTTTGTGTTGTTGGCAAGGACGGGGTGTCAGAAAATACCTTTCCTCATCGCTCCACTGGCGAACCGGTCATCGGCCGAGGGCCTCGACCTGCCTAAAGAGCTGGGTCTTTAACGCCATTTGCTTCAAAGGCATCTTGTCTGTCGATGCAGGTGCCGCAGTGTCCACATGGTTTGTCGCCGCCTTCGTAGCAGGACCAGGTTAGGTGGTATGGTACGCCTAGGCGTAGTCCTTCTTTTACGACGTCTGCTTTGTTGTGGTTGATAAATGGTGCTTCTAGAGAGCATTCTTTACCGGATCCTTCAAAGATGGCATCACCCATAGATTTATAGAAGTGTTCCGTACAGTCTGGGTATGCATTGCCAGCCGCATCATCGCTATGGGCACCGTAGTAGATGTATCCGCAGTCTAAAGAGAGTGCCAAGGATGCAGCAGCAGATAGGAATAGACCATTTCTAAATGGTACATAGGTGCTAACGGTCCCCTCCCCTTCGGCTTCTTGTTGTTCCTTATAGGAACCTCGAGGAATTTTTTCAGTAGATTGAGCTAATAAAGAGCAATTACTGAAGGCAAATAATTTTGTAACATCCATCGTTTTACCTTCAATTCCATAATAGCCGAGGATAGATGCAGCGGCTTCCAATTCTTTGCTATGTTTTTGACCGTATTGAATCGATAATGGTACGACATTGTCCTTACCAAATCTTTCAATAGCTAGCGCTAAACATGTAGTACTATCTACACCGCCGCTAAATAATACAACGGCCTTCTGTTTTTGAGCCATATTATCTCCTTTCAACTATTACAACAGCCCCATCCGTAGATGAGGCTGTGCTTTTATATTCACTGAAATTTTATAGATCAATTACCAATTCTACTGGGCAGTGATCAGAGCCAAAGATTTGTTGATGAATCTTTGCTTCTTGGATTTTATCATCAAGACGTTTAGATGTAATGAAATAATCAATTCTCCATCCAGTATTCCGTTCACGAGCTTTGCCCATGTAGGACCACCAGCTATATTCTTCAATAGCATCTGGATAGAGGTGACGGAATGTGTCTGTGAAACCAGCCTCTAAAAGCTCTGTCATTTTTGCACGTTCTTCATCCGAGAAGCCTGCATTTTTACGGTTTGTCTTAGGGTTTTTAAGGTCGATTTCTTGGTGAGCTACGTTGAGGTCACCACAGAGAATAACTGGTTTTTTCTTATCTAATTCAAGTAAGTAATTACGAAATGCATCTTCCCAAGTCATACGGTACTCAAGACGAGCTAATTCACGTTGGCTATTTGGTGTATAGCAACATACTAAATAGAAGTTTTCGTATTCAGCAGTAATAACGCGACCTTCTTGGTCATGTTCTTCAATACCAATGCCATTAGTTACAGATAACGGTTTAATGCGCGTGAATACAGCTGTACCACTATAGCCTTTTTTCACAGCACTATTCCAGTATTGCTCATAGCCTGGCAACTCCAAAGAAATTTGGTCAGGTTGCAATTTAGTTTCTTGTAAGCAGAAAATATCCGCATCCAACTCATTAAAGGATTCCATAAATCCTTTTGTTACAGCGGCGCGTAAGCCGTTTACATTCCAAGAGATTAATTTCAATTCGTACTCCTTATTCTAATAGGGCTATACATACTGACAAACTTTGTGAAAGCCTCTATTGTAATCATTTTCTTATATTTCAAAAATATTCTTATTTATACTAACAATATTCTTATTTATATTAGCAATTATAGTATGTTATACAGTTTAGCTAAAACGAGTTTTATTACTATTGTTTATGTTTCTTTGCATGTCTTGCTTCTGCGCGAGCTTTACGAGCAGCCTCATTTGCTTTTAGGTCACTTTCACGTTTTTCACGGAAATAATTTGCCACTGTAGACAAAATGAGAATTACCAATACAGTTACATTAAACATGCCTGGACCAAAGGTATAGATATGATAGCACAAATAGCCAAAAGCAATAAGAGTTAGTAAATGTTTTAAAATATTCATTTAGCCTCCTGTATTATCTTAAGGTTTCTACACCAGTCTTAAGTGGGAACCCATCATAGGTTACCCAATCACTAGAACTACCAACATATAAGGCAGATTCAAGACCAACTTCACTCATAGTCAATAACGCATTACAAGCCGTTACCCCTGAACCACAGTAGGTCACAACAGGTCTATTTTGGTAAATTTCATTATAATACTGGGATTCTAAATCTTTTACAGACTTAGGACCATCTGCAGTATAGCCACTTTCATAAAAATGATTAACAGCACCTGGAATATGTCCGGTCATGCCATCCATCGTATCTACTTGAGACCCATCATAACGATACGGTGCACGAGCATCAATGATAACATGATCTCCGCTTTCACTAGCCTTGAGAACCTCATCACGGCTCATAACCATATGAGTTTGCAATTCGTAATTAAATACAGTTGGTTCTGTAGGCAATGGAGTAGGATCTTTAGTAAGAAGATGACCTTCCTTAACCCAACGTTCGATACCGCCAGACAAGACGCGCACATCAGATAAACCCATGTAACGCAAAGTCCACCAGAGACGGCCCGCTAAGAATAGCCAAGAATCATACACAACGACCTTGGAGTCGCGAGTGATACCATAAGTCTCAAAGGTATGAGCCAATTGTTCCATATCTGGCAATGGATGACGACCACCATGCTCACCCAAAGGCCCTGTCAAATCTTTATCTAAATCTACTGGAAAAGAACCCTTAATATGGCCTTTTTTATAATCTTGATAACCGCGGGCATCTAACACGATGACCTCATCGAGACAAGCTAATAATTCTTTAGGAGTGATGAAATTTGACATATGTACTCCTTTCTATGATTATATCGAAAAATACAAATTTGATAATATTATTATATA
>CAKPSA010000128.1 GCA_934183145.1 uncultured Veillonella sp. | reverse complement strand
GTATTCGGTAGCAATGCACAAGTGGCATGCGATAAATTATTACCACTTAGCCAAATTCACTATGTAACAGGATTCCGTGCTGTATTTGACGCTGTGGAGTCTGGTGAGTGTCAGTTCGGCGTATTACCTATCGAAAATAGTTCCAATGGTTCTGTAAAAGAAGTGTATGACCTTCTAGAAGATCGTAAATGCTATATCGTACGCGGTACACGCCTATGGATTTCTCATGACCTACTCGTAAAAAAAGGTACAAAACTAGAGGATATTCATACTATCATCTCTCACCCACAAGCATTGGGCCAATGTAGCCACTTCTTAGAAAAATTAGAAGGTGTAGAGTTGCGTTCCTTTGATAACACAGCTCGTGCTGCACAGCTCGTAGCAGCCAGTGATGACCCAGGTGTAGCTGCTATCGCCGCACCTCAATGTGCGGACTTGTACAACTTGTCTCCATTGATGCGCAACATCCAAAATAGCGACAACAACTATACCCGCTTTATCTGTATCAGCAAGGACTTCCATGTGTATCCAGGGGCTAATAAAATCTCTGTGGTAACCACAGCAAGCCATGCTCCAGGCGGACTTGGTACATTACTTACCAAGTTTGCTAACATCGGCGTAAACCTTACAAAACTCGAGTCTCGCCCAATCGTAGGCCATAACTTTGAGTTCTTGTTCTACCTCGATTTAGAGGCATCTTTAGCGGATCCGAAGGTATTATCTGTTCTAGCAGAGCTTCATACATCCCAAGATAAGTTCCGCTTGCTCGGTAATTATCCAGAAAACTAATATATTCATCTGTACTAGTACCTATAAGGGCATATATAGTACAATGAATATAGTTATAAAATTCCAATGGCTAATAGGTACCAGCCTATTAGCCATTCTATGTATATTGACCTAGGAGGTCCTATGAAATTTGGTTTACTTGGCCGTACGTTGGGCCATAGCTTCTCCCCCCGCATTCACAGTGCATTAGGGAATACAAATTATGAATTATTTGAGCTTGAACCGAGCCAATTGCAAGAGTTCTTCGCTGATCCAGAACTACAAGGTATCAACATTACTATTCCATACAAGGTAAATGCCCTTGAAGCTTGTGATATTGTTGATCCTCGCGCCGAACGCATCGGTTGTGTAAATACAATGGTTCGCAAGGATGGTAAATGGCACGGCTATAATACAGACTATGATGGTTTCGTATTTACCCTACAACATGCAGGCATCGATGTATCGGGCAAGGAGTGTATTATCCTTGGCGATGGTGCTTCCTCTGCTACCGTTCACGTAGCTCTTGAAGATTTAGGCGCTAAAAATATCGTTCATTTATCTCGTAAAACGGCTCCATTCTATGGTGATGCGCCAAACTATTATGAAACAGCTCAGATTATTATTAACTGCACGCCTATCGGCATGTATCCTCACAATCCGGCCAACCTCATTGATATTACGCAGTTTTCTAAATTGGAAGGCGTTGTAGACCTCATCTACAATCCACGCCGTACGATTTTACTGCTACAAGCAGAAATGATGGAAATTCCTCATTGTGATGGCTTGCCATTCCTTGTGGCACAAGGCGTTGAGGCGGCTAACCATTTCCAAGGTGAAAGCTTTGGCACAAAGGAAATTGAGCAAATCTTGCGCGATATGCGTCGTGAAAAGGAAAACATCATCCTCATTGGCATGCCTGGTGTAGGTAAAACAACAGTTGGTAAAGCCCTTGGCGAAGAAATGGGTCGCACCTGCGTTGATGTAGATCAAGAGCTAGAAAAAGAAATCGGTGACATTTCCACCTATATTACGGAACAAGGGGAACCTGCGTTCCGTGAAAAAGAAGCAGAAATGATTGCAAAACTCGGCACGCAAACAGGTCTTGTTATCTCCACTGGCGGTGGCTGTGTAACAGTGCCTAAAAACTTCGCGCACCTACGCCAAAACGGTCGTATCTACCAATTAACACAACCGATAGAAAACCTATCTACCACTGGTCGCGTACTCTCTAGCGGTGGTCTAGACCGTTTACGCGAGCTCGAAGAAATTCGTACACCAATGTATGAAAGCTTCGCTCAATGCATCGTAGAACATAACCGCAATGCACCAGAAACAGTAGCAGCTATCCTAGAAGACTTTGAAGCAAACCTATTATAAGAGCTTGTATATCACATTTGTAAAATACTTTACAGATAAATCGGTAAGAGCATATACCTCTGAATTAGTAAGAACCTCAACATTTTTATCAGTAAATGCATTTACATCTGTATTTCTAGATAAAACTAAAACGCATATCATAATACCTATGATATAAACTGTAAAGCAGTAGCTATCCTATGGATAACTACTGCTTTTTTATTTCCCCTATGTATTATATATATTTGTAGAAAACCATATTTGCAATTACAATGTAATTACAAACAGAATTGATAAACGTAAATACCTTTTAATATAAAATCAACAATATGATCAACGAATTACAGTCATAAGCCAAAAGAATACTAGGAGAGATACTATGAAAACCGTAAATCTACAAGTCCGCATCAACGAAGAGCTAAAACAGGAAGTATCTAGCATATTAAAGGCACAGGGCCTATCCTATACATCCATGCTAGACGCACTATTTCGTCAAATTATAAAAGAACGCCGCATTCCGTTCGCCATTGCTTTACCAACAACACCTACAGACGAAACACCAACGCCAAGTACACTCAACAATGACGGTACCTACGAGCAACCCCGAACAACATTAAAGGCCTCAGATACTATAAATACATACGGAACATCAACAGAAAACGAGGTAGAAATATCCTTTGATAAAATTGATAAAACAGGCATACTCAATATCCGTATAAACCCTAAAGTTAAAACACTAACAACAGCAATCTTAAAAGAAATGGGATTAACTATATCATTATTAATTACACTAATCTCTAAACAAATACAATTTTCAAAAGCAATTCCTAAGTCAGTAAACAAGCCTTTTGCTTGTGATTCTATGAATGCAGACTTTCTTACTGACGAAGAAATCGACCAACTACTGGAATTAGCATGTGCAGATATAGAACAAGGTAACTTAATTTCAGCTGAAGATCTTTTTGAGCAACTAAAGAAAGAAGGTCTTCTTTTATGAGCTATACAGTTTTATTTAGTAAGCTTGCTGAAAAAGAAGTGAAAAATATCATTATAAATTTAAAAGAATTTACTCAAGATTTAAATCTAATTCAACAACGACAAGCCGAAATTCGAAATGCAGTCTTTTCACTTGATATTTTCCCTGAACGATATCCTATATATAAGACTAATAATGAAATATATTATTTTCGAAAAATGGTCACAAAACATTATATTAT
>CAKPSA010000127.1 GCA_934183145.1 uncultured Veillonella sp. | reverse complement strand
TTTATGAGGTGTTATCATGGGTAAAGCAAATAAAGTAGTACTCGCATATTCTGGTGGTTTAGACACATCCGTTATCATTCCTTGGTTAAAAGAAAATTATGGCGCTGAAGTTATCGCCGTATGCGTAGACTTGGGTCAACCTGAGGATTATGATGCAGTTGAGAAAAAAGCAATCAAATCTGGTGCTTCTAAAGCGTACATTGTAGACGCTAAAGAAGAGTTTGTAAAAGATTATGTATGGCCAACAGTAAAAGCTGGTGCGATTTATGAAGGTAAATATTTATTAGGTACATCCTTTGCTAGACCTTTGATTGGTAAAATCCTTGTAGATATTGCTAAAAAAGAAGGCGCTGATGCTATCGCTCACGGTGCGACTGGTAAAGGTAATGACCAAGTTCGTTTCGAACTTGCTATCAAAGCATTAGCTCCTAATATGAAAATCATCGCTCCTTGGAGAGAATGGGATTTGAAATCCAGAACAGACTGCATGGAATATGCTGCTAAACATGATATCCCAGTTGTAGCTACAAAATCCCATCCATATTCTATGGACCAAAACGTATGGCATTTGTCCCATGAAGGCGGCGATCTTGAAAATCCAGCTAACGCTCCTAAAGATGATGTGTACTTGGTAACACATACTCCTGAACAAGCTCCAGATGAAGCTGGTTATGTAACTGTATCCTTCAAAGATGGTGTACCTGTAGCGGTAGATGGTCAAGAAGGTACTCCATTACAATTGTTAGAAAAACTCAACGAAATCGGCGCACACTATGGTGTAGGTGTAGTAGATATCGTTGAAAATAGATTGGTAGGTATGAAATCCCGTGGCGTTTATGAAAACCCAGGCGGATCCATCATCATGTATGCTCATAGAGAACTTGAATACCTTTGCCTCGACAGAGCTACATACCATTATAAAGAACTCATTGCGAACAAATACGCTGAACTCGTATACGATGGCATGTGGTTCGCACCATTGATGAACGCTTTGCAAGCATTCGTTGATGAAACTCAAAAAACTGTAACTGGTGAAGTTAAACTTAAATTGTACAAAGGCAACATTATCTCTGCTGGTGCAACTTCTCCATATTCCTTGTACAGCGAAGATTTCGTAACATTCGAAGAAGACGATGTATATAACCAAGCTGATGCGGCTGGTTTCATCAACTTGTTCGGTTTACCTCTTAAAATTAATGCATTGATGAAAGAAAAGGCAGGTAAATAATGGCTAAATTGTGGGGCGGGCGTTTCACAAAAGGCACAGATAAAGCGGTAGAGGATTTTACATCCTCTATCGCTTTTGATGCGCGGATGTACGCCGAAGATATTGCAGGTAGTAAAGCACACGCAACTATGCTGGCAAAACAAAATATTATCTCCGACGCAGATCGGGACGCTATTGTAGCGGGCTTAACGAAAATTAAAGGCCAAATCGATAAAGAGGAATTCCCATTCTCCGTGGCTCTTGAAGATATTCATATGAATATTGAAAAACGCTTAACAGACGATATCGGTGAAGCCGGTGGTCGCTTGCATACAGGCCGTAGCCGTAATGACCAATGCGCTGTAGACTTACATATGTACGTCCGTAAAGCTGTTGTAGAAATGGGCGAGCTCATCGTAGATATGCAAAAGGCTCTCATCGAAACGGCTAAAAAATACAGCGATGTTATCATGCCGGGCTATACGCATTTACAACGTGCTCAACCTGTATTGTTCGGTCATCATATGATGGCGTATTTCTCCATGTTAGAACGGGACTTTGATCGTTTGCTAATGGTGTTCAAACATGCGGATATCATGCCTCTTGGTGCAGGCGCATTAGCTGGCTCTACATACGGTATTGATCAAACGTATACGCAAAAGCTTTTAGGCTTCTCCCGTATTTACGAAAATAGTATGGATGCCGTATCTGACCGTGACTACGTCGTTGAATTCTTGTCTTTTGCATCTCTTGTGATGATGCACTTGAGCCGTCTTAGTGAAGAATTGATTTTGTGGTCTACCAACGAGTTTAACTTCATCGAACTTGATGATGCTCACTGCACAGGCTCTAGCATTATGCCACAAAAGAAAAATCCTGACGTATGTGAACTCGTTCGTGGTAAAACCGGTCGTACCTATGGTCACTTGTTAGGTCTTTTAACTACGTTGAAAGGCTTGCCACTTACCTATAATAAGGATATGCAAGAGGATAAAGAGGGCATCTTTGATGCTATCGATACAGTACATTTTGCATTATCTATCAATGCGGCTATGATTCGCGGTATGAAGGTCAACGGGGCGCATATGAAAGCTGTCCTCGATGATGACTTCTCCAATGCTACGGATATGGCAGATTACCTTGCGAAAAAAGGCGTTCCATTCCGCGAAGCTCATGAAATCGTAGGTAATGCTGTGCATCATTGTATCGAAAAAGGTTGCGTATTGCTTGATTTGTCTGTTGAGGATTTCAAAGCTATCTCTGATCACTTTGATGCGGATATCCTTGATGCCATTTCCATCGAAGCTTGCGTAGCTGGTCGTAACAACTATTCTGGTACTGCTCCAGAATGTGTGGAAAGACAACGTAACAATGGTAAAGCAGTTATCGCCGCAGAAGAGCAACAAATTGCTCAGTGGATAGCCATTGTTGAATCTGTGCAAGCGTAATTGCTTTAGTAAGCCCGATGTTTTGATTTAGGGCCACATTCTGTACAAGAGTAACATTCAGAGGAACCGTTACTTGTAACATAGAAAATTTAAGATCGATATACATATAAGTCTTATGTTAAAGCGTTTTATATTAACCTTTAAGCTTATGTGTATATCGATTTTTTATTTGTATGATAGATAATACCTATAAAAAGAGCCATTCTAATTGATAAATTACTATTAAAATGGTATAAATTTATGTACGCATACAGTGGACTGTACAAAAACGATAGTCCTGTACTACGAAACTATAACCGTGATAGATAGGAAAAATCACATATATACACAGAATAAAATAGGGTAAAAATACACCTTGTCATTGTTAAAATGAGTTCTGTTCGTTTTAGATGATAAATTACCTATAATTTATTCAATTCGTGTAATATGGCTTGTCCGCCAATAAAGTACTTTCATTTTGAGTTCATAGGTGTTATTATTTAATTCGTAATAAGAATAACAACGGTAAATTCACATTCAAGCCCATCACAGCACGAACTGAATTTACTTAGCGGTATATTATATTTAAGTGAATTATGGACGAGAAAAAATTCACCTTTTGAAAGGGGATTGATACATGAAAACCACCGCTAAAAAAATGTCTGTATTCCAGCTAACCACAATGGTAGCAGCCAATATGCTAGGAGCTGG
>CAKPSA010000126.1 GCA_934183145.1 uncultured Veillonella sp. | reverse complement strand
TTTCGTTGCCGCACCCGCATAGCGGGTGGTTTTATGATTCGCGACTACGTCGCGAACCAGTCTAAAGACAATAATAAGAAAACTACGCATTCGCGTAGTTATTTTTATACTATTATTATATCAGATTTTGCACTTTTTGTGGGGCTAAAATTCATAAAATTTTATCAAAATATACAATTTATAGTAGCTCTCAACGAAAGAACCCACTATATAAGCTATTCCTCACTGTCGGATCATATATACTGATTTTTCATCAAAATTATGTGGCATTTTATGCCCATCCCCTATGTTATTATAAATACAGGTAGTAAATACCGTCTCACTTTCTTTTGAAAACAATAGCAAAAAAGGCAGCCACTAGGGGCTGTCTTTTTTGTATGCTTCTATCGTTTTAACTATATTTTATTTCGCTTTCTCATTTCTAATTAAGTGTTAATGAAGAAAGTCCTTTATCCAATTAGCAGAAAAAGAGCTACGAGCAGTCACAGCATCTCGATTGCTAACGGTCATATACCACGCTCCATACGACTTAAAAATATAATCATTTAGTTATATAATTATACTTAATAACATAACCAATGGATTATGACAGTATCAATAGATATGAGAGTATAAACGGGAGATACTACCATGACAAAACTACCACTATTAGCGGGTGCTTTCATGATGAGCACTATATTATCACCAATAGGAGCCATTGATGTTAATATTCCTGGTGCAGACTCGAAGATTTCAAAGGATGCCTACATAAATTATCAAACCACAACCCCCGATATTGAAAAGGATGTGGCAAACTATGTGGAAACATTAAAATTAACAGACAAGGCTAATGGTATTAGTAAAAACGAACTTGAGTATGCTAAAGCTGCCTCTATATATCGCGGTCAAAATTACCATAATACAGTCATCTCCATTCATGACCAATACAACCAAATTCGGCTTTCATTCCCCGTAGCGGGCAAAAAAAGTGATTATGATATAGGCCGTTACAAAAACCCAAGTCGAACCATTGAGGACTATCGAGTTTTAACCGATAATGGAAGTCTCAATTTAGAAATTGACTACGCAGATTTTAAAGACTACGACTGGCGCAACACCAAAATAGCTTATGAAAAGTTGACAGATAAAACCGTTCGTGACTTCTTTCTAGACAAGGCCAAACAAAATCCGACAAAACAAATTTCTGATATAAAGGGAACTGTATTTTCATACCCAACTCTGACCTACAGCACTTGGGATAGCATGAAGATGCCTCACGTTGAAAACGGTAAAAAAACAACTTTGACCATCGACACAATCAATTTTAAATTTAAAGACTATAACATGCGTTCCCCTTTATATCACGTAGGTTTTGTCTATTTTGACAACACCCCCGTTTTGAATAAGGTTCCTACAGATAAATTGCTGGCCAATTATGTGCTTCCCTCTGTACAAAATCTAAATGAATTAAATCAATATTCACGCATAGAAAACTTAAACGGTATACAATACCGCGTACCAAAAGACGCCATATACGAAGGTCAAGAAAAGGGCACCGAGTACCAAGATATTAGATACTACAAAAAGGGGAACATAACATTCTTTGTTTCTACTAATAATATTCCTAAAAACCCATATGCGCGTGATCTTGTTGTAAACGGTCATTACAATTTTAAAATTAATTTAGATACGTTCTGGAATATATACTATTCCCAGCCAACATCAGATTATATTAATTATTCCGTTATATGGAATAATAATATTCCTGGATTATCCACACACATCTATACACCTCATAAGGATGATCACATCCTAACCTTTCAATCCTATGATGGGACCTATGGATTTACCTATACCATCTTTTATCCAAGTTTTTTACATGCTGAAGAGGTTCAAAAATTACGGAATATGATTGAGTTTTTTGAGTCTACCAATAATCCTAGTTTTAAACTAAAAGAGCATGTTTTATTCCCAGATACAGAGGAGATCCATGCCCATTAAAACATCGCTCAAAATCTAATAAGATGTGTAACCAAAACAGCCAGTACTGAATCACAATACTGGCTGTTTTTCTTTCTCTATTTCTTTTTAGACATAAGTCTATCTACACAGATAGATAAAATATAAATCGGCCTTATATAAGACTTATTTAAGGCTAGCCCTCTATAGCCTCAACTACTTCGCCGATGTACATATAGTGTGGTTCCCAGCGATCTTTGCCAACTTGGGTATACATAGATGGATTCGCTGCATAATATTCCTTTACGTTATCCGCTAAGTGAGCTTCATCAAATTGATGTTCATACAGTTTTTTACATACAAATGTTAAATCTGCTTCTTTGAAAGTTACCCCATCGCCTGCTGCCACTGGTGTTAAACCGGAATTTGCCACCTTATCTTCGTCGCGACCAGAATGAGATCCTAAATAACCAAGAGCCTTACGTTGGCTGTCAGGGAAGAAACTAACTGTAAAAGTATCATATTTCGCCATAAACTCTTGAGTATAACGAGCTGGATGGATGTACACCGTCACCGTAGACATGTCGCCGCCATTAGGGCCCCATACGTTGCCCATACTGCCCCAACTAACCGTACAAGTATTAAAATCCTCAGGCGTACCAGCTGTAACAAGAGCCCAACGATCCTCAAACATAGTAAACGCTTTATAGTCTTTTGTTTCAAATGCTTTCATAATGACCTCCGGTTTATCTTATTTTCCCAACATCGTCTAACTACCCTAATCTCATTATATGATGCATTAATATACGTTACAATAATAATTATATTATATAAATATATGAATAAACCAATAAAAGCCGAGATAATTCTAAGGAATAAAAGCTCGGCTTTTAGTTTATTTAACGTTTGAAAGAATACTAAAGTTTTACCAATGGAATACTTAAAATAATGGAAGCTGTAATTAAGATATACACTACAAAACATAGCTTTAACAAAAGCAATAAACTACCAAATAGGACTTTATAGATAGGTGCATCTTCTTTCTTAGATCGTATCCATTCTTTAGTCTTATAATATATTTTGGGCTTGTTAAAAGCTGGCGGTAATCGCTTACACCATAAAACAAGCCACAGAATACAGCATATATTACCAAATAGAAAGAATAAAAACAGGCCAAAATGCTCCAATGAATATACTTTCAATACATAGATATTATAGAGTAGCTGAGTAAACGTCTCTACAAAGTTAATCCATAGATAGACAAGATAAGCCTTAAACAAAAGCACTAATATAGTTTTGATGTATTTGAGTTTACTCATTGGCACTCTCCTAGCTAATATCATGAAACTTAAAAACAAAATTTCTTATTGAGTTAATATTTTAATCCATACTTGGTTTAGTGCCTATTATCTTAAGTTTAT
>CAKPSA010000125.1 GCA_934183145.1 uncultured Veillonella sp. | reverse complement strand
GCCACAAGTAAAAACTACATTTACTGTACGATTACCGTACAACAGAACTGAAGAATAAACTAAAGGGACTGACCAAAGGTCAGTCCCTTTCCTTATGCGCACTCAATATGTACCATTGAATTGTTTAGCCTATGAATTGTTGCCATAGTGGCATATACACATATTCGAGGAAGGTCCATACAACAAGACCTGCTATAGCGCCAACAATAGCACCATTGATACGGATCCAGCTGAGGTCATCCTCTACCTTAGATTCAATAAAGTAAATAAACTTCTCTGTGCTAAGGCCACCCAGAACTTGGCGTATGATGGTTTCAATGAGGTCATAACCTTGTTCAAGTACATATATGCCAATATTGTGCAATGTATCTTCTATACGATTTCTTAAATCTTCAGATTGACCGTATACAGTCCACAACTCAAGAGCAATATTAACCAGCACTTGAGCTGGTGTCTCCCCATTTTCATCCCCTACAAGTAACAATTCCTCTACATACGGGCATAAATGGTTTTCAATGACAGATTCCCAATCTTGTTCACGAATCCACCGTTCCCACGCTTCATCAAGAGCATCACAAACCTCTCGGTTCTCTTCTATATGGCGAATTGGGTCTACCCATTGGCGAAGCCATGCAGTCCGTTCAGGACTATTCGGGCGTTTCCAATTTTCAAGCATCGCATAGGCCTCTTGAACAATAGCTTGCGCCATTTCTTTGTAGTTCACCACATCTGTAGCTTCAGACATGGAGATAAGGAAATCAGACCAGAATCCTTTTCGCTTTTTCTTATGCGCCTCTTCCGCTACAACTGCGGTAAGCCATGTAACCATGGCGGGATGATTGATACGTTCTTGAATTACATTCAATACCTGTACAACCATGCCTTCATAGCGATTATGTTCACATAAATCGAGCAATACGTGTTTTAAAACCGGTACTAGGGAATGTTTTTGAAGCAATCCACGAATGCGTTTTGCCCCCCATTGAGCCCATTCCTCGTTCGTTTGAGATTTCCACAACAGATGTAAACCTTGATGTATCACAAGGCGCGCTGCCCGTTGCCCTTCTGGAGATAACAAGAATTTTTCAAATAATGGTACAAATTGAACATTACTCAACAATACTTTGCAGCGTTCCTTCGTGAGCATCTTTGTCTCAACGAGCTTGATAACACCGTTGATAAGGCGATCCTTATTACGAGGAATTAACGCTGTATGATACGGGAATCCTAGTGGCTTACGGAATAAAGCAGTTACGGCAAACCAGTCTGCCACACTGCCGATAAGGGCTGACTGTACAGCCCAATAAAACGGCTGATACCAGCTTTCACGGCCATAGAAAAATTGACCTATGAAAACAAAACAGTACAATACAGCGGTCAAGCCAAGAATACCATTAGCACGTTGCCGCAAGGTGAGGGATTTCAAATACTGAATCATTTGAGCACCCCCTCTACTAAAAGGTATAAACCGTAGAATATACCACCTAAAACAGCCCCTACGAGGGAACCATTGATACGAACCATTTGAAGGTCATAGTACATCTTGCCCCGTACAATTTGGGTGATTTCATCAGGGGAATAACGAGATAATTCCTGTCCTACCACCTTATCGATGAGAGGATTTAATTTTTGCAACCATGGAATGCTGCGAAGCAAGAAGAACCGTTCAAACGGTGCTTGCTTGTCTGGGTTAAGCAAAATCTCTGTGCCAAGCACATTAAAGCGACCGATAACGATGTCCATGAGACGTTTCCAGTCCACAGTATCACCGTCGATGAGCTTGCCTTCCCATTCTTCGAGAACCATCTTAATCCATTGATCCTTATGCTCTTCGATGAAAGATTGCCACTCCGCATTGGTTTCCAAATTATTGAAGAAACGAATGGCTTGGCCCCATACATAACGACCTAAATCAGAGTCGATGGACTCATTATCCTTAAGAAATTGAACAGCTTTTTTCTGTACCGTTTCTACTAATCGTTCTGGTGAAAGCCCATCACCGCCAAAGGCAATGGCCAATTCACGGAAGAAGGAATCCTTCGTATAGGTTTTCATAATGTCTAACATTACGCGGTACAAATACGGATATACCTGATTCGATGCAATCACGCGCTGACAAGTACGGTTAAAATATAGCCAGAAAATGCTCGCCGTATGGCGTTCTAACATACAGCGGCCAAACAAGATAACGAGTGGTGTCGCCTTCCAGTTTGTAACGCCTTTATATATGGCTTTATTGATCTCCTGGCGCATCGGCTCAATGTCCATATGAGACAAGACCTGATTGCCTACACCGTACAAAATATCCCGCATTTGGTCTTGTCCTACATCGCTCATGCCGTATTCAATAATACGAACCATAACTCGTTCTTTTTTGATGGCATAGTACATTTGAGGCACGCGCAATAACTCTTCGCTGAGCATGGTACGACCCATTTGAATGAGCCGTTCCTTACTGCGTGGTAAGATAGCTGTCTTAAACGGTATCCCTAAAGGCTTTGTAAAGAGCGCCGTTACCGCATACCAGTCCGCCAAGCCACCGATCATAGCGGCTCCAGATACGTGCATGATAAATGCCCAAAACATATCTTGCCGTTGTGGATATGAAATTAAAAATATAATAGCCATGACAACCAATAGGGTGGTTGCCACTGGTTTAGTTTTCATCATCACTTGATCCTAACTTACTGAATTACGTATATAGACTCTCCCCATATAACGTAGTGACCATAGAGGTCACGAACTTTCACATACTACAACTTGTGAAAGTATATTTAGAATGTGCATTCATCGCCTTCTTTTTGAGGTTCCCATACAGGGACATCGCCAAAGAGAGCTTTAAAATACACAGATGGTGTCCATAGTGGGCCATTTAAATGCATCGGAATAAAAGCTTTTTTCACCTCTACACGGCGTAAAAACTCAATGGCGCCCCACTCCATAGCGTCTTCCAAACGATTATCTACAGGGAACATCGCTACATCGACAGACAAACCATCCAATTCTTTGAACTCGCGCCACGCCATGCGCTTTGCATCCGCATTATTCTCTGGCGTATCACCAAGCCAATGCCACCAGTTAAGGTCGCCTGCGTGGAAGATAGAATCAGAATCGATGTTAGCAGTATTTGTCTTTACGTAGAAAGAGCCACCTTCATCGGTGCTGCCATACATATGAATGCCTACATCGTCTAATGTCGCATCATGACCTGGGCGCATGGTAATACATTTCTTTACCTTCCCTTCTAAGGGCACATCTTGATGGCAAATGTAGCGTGTTTGTGGACCATCAAACTCTGTAATGGATGGATTAAAATGATCTGCATGAACATGGCTTACAAAGAACCAAAGCTCACGACCACGCTTTGCTAA
>CAKPSA010000124.1 GCA_934183145.1 uncultured Veillonella sp. | reverse complement strand
CCTTTTAAAGTTTCAATACTTTTATTGAAGTCTGTCATCTGTAAGTCCTCTCTTTCAATTCCCTAAAGGGCTACTTAGGATCTAACTTTATACGGTACCTCATCATATGGTGAGGTACCATATTAAATTTGTAGTTATGAACTATGTTCTAATGATGTCCGTTTTAAATAGATCTAATTCAATGTGTATGATATTAGTCTTTGCAGTATACGGATGGTAATAATGCATATACAGCTGCACATGTTACAAGGTCTTGTTTCCATGTGATTTCGTTAGGAGCATGTGCTTGTGCTTCTGCGCCAGGACCGAAGCCGATGCAAGGGATACCATTACGACCCATGATGGATACGCCGTTAGTGGAGAATGTCCATTTATCAGTCAATGGGCGAGCTTTACGCATTTCAACTGTATCTTCAGCACCAATACGTTCGTTACCATACAAGCTAGTGTACGCTTCTTCCAAAGCTTCTGTTACTTTGTGATCTTTAGGGATTACCCAAGTTGGGAAGTAACATTCGATTGGATATGTTAAACCAGTCCAGGATGGACGAGCATATTCGTACATGGATACTTTCGCACCATATTCTTTAACATGTGGTAAAGCTTCGATTTCAGCCAAGCAGGATTGCCATGTTTCACCAGCTGTCATACGACGGTCCAAGGAAACGGAGCAAGAGTCAGCTACTGCACAACGGCTTGGAGAAGTGTAGAAGATTTGGGAAGTAGTTACAGTACCGCGACCTAAGAAGCGAGCTTCTTCGTAGTGGTCAGGGTTGAATTTAGGGTCAAGCATTTTAACAAGACCTTTAATTTTTGTGCTTTCATCAGCAGAGTTAGCATTCAAATCACGGATATCTTGAAGAATGTCTGCCATTTTGTAGATTGCGTTATCACCGCGTTCAGGTGCAGAACCATGGCAAGATACGCCTTGTACGTCTACGCGGATTTCCATACGGCCACGTTGACCACGGTAGATACCGCCATCAGTTGGTTCAGTGGACACTACGAATTCAGGACGAATATTGCGTTCTTTAATCATGTATTCCCAGCAAAGACCATCACAGTCTTCTTCTTGAACTGTACCTACAACAAGTACGCGATATTTATCACTTAAAAGACCTAAGTCTTTCATGATTTTAGCGCCGTATACAGCGGATACGATACCACCTAATTGGTCGGATACGCCACGACCACCGATTTTAGTTTCATCTTCGAAACCTTCATAAGGATCGAAGTTCCAGTTATCGCGGTTACCAATACCTACAGTATCGATATGAGCGTCGAAGGCAATAAGTGTTTTACCAGTACCCATGTAACCAAGAATGTTACCCATTGGGTCTACTTCAACTTCGTCGAAGCCAAGGTCTTTCATTTCTTTTTCAATGCGTTGAACGTGTTCTTTTTCTTCTGCACTTTCACCAGGGAATGCTACGATTTCACGTAAGAACTTGGTCATCGCTGGTCCATAAGTTGCTGCTGCTTGTTTAATTGCTTGTAAATCCATAATTAATGCCTCCTAACGATCTTCACCGTACCACATAATGTTTTTATATCTTTCAGGGTCTGTATCACCTTCAGTGGAGAAGCAGAGCACCTTTGAAGACGCATCTAATTCTAATTCCTTGCGTAAGTCTTCATATTCTGGCATTGTCATAATTGCCGTT
Organism: uncultured Veillonella sp.; assembly: GCA_934183145.1. Lineage (GTDB taxonomy): Bacteria > Bacillota > Negativicutes > Veillonellales > Veillonellaceae > Veillonella. The sequence continues at coordinate 1,771 of CAKPSA010000124.1, read as the reverse complement.
ACAAGACCTAGTGGAACTGCACCAGATTCACCAGTCGTAATTGGTGTATCACCTTTAATTGGTGCACCACCAACGCGCATCCCAAGTCTTGCTACCCAATCAGGAGCAGATACGAATACATCCGCATGGTTTCTTAAGATATCCCAAGAAACTGTATTTGGTTCGCCACATGCAAGCCCAGCCATGATGGTTTCTAAGTCACCTTCAACGATACGAGGATTGCCATCATCAGCTACAGCCCCTTTATATAAGCAAGCCGCTGCTTCAGCTTCTACAACCACTAATTTAGGTTTCTTAGCTGCATTGCTGTATAAGTTAGTGAAATAACCTACTACAGCACCTGCTAGGGAACCTACACCAGCTTGTACAAATACATGAGTTGGAACTTTGCAACTTTCAGCTTCTAACTGATCTGCGGTTTCCATAGCCATTGTGCCATAGCCTTGCATGATCCAGTTTGGAATTTCTTCATAACCTTCCCATGCTGTATCTTGAACTACAACACCATTTGGAACTTCTTTAGATTTTTTAGTTGCTAACCGTACACATTCATCGTAGTTAAATTCTTCGATTGTTACGGTAGCACCTTCATTTTCAATTTGTTTTCTACGATATTCTGTAGAGCCTTTAGGCATAAATACTACTGCTTTTTGACCTAATTTATTAGCAGCCCAAGCTACGCCTCGACCGTGGTTACCATCAGTAGCTGTAAAGAATGTAGCTTGTCCGAATTCTTCTTTTAATTGTGGAGAAGTTAATACATCATATGGTACATCTTCAACATTTTTACCAGTTTGTTGAGCTACATATTTTGCCATTGCATAAGAGCCGCCTAATACTTTAAACGCATTTAGGCCAAAGCGGTAAGATTCATCTTTTACAAAGAGAGAATTAACACCGATATAATCTGCTAATTTTTCTAGCGATACTAGTGGAGTTACACTGTATTGTGGAAAACTTTCATGAAACGCTTTTGCTTTCTTAATTTCTCTAACATCCATAACGGACAAGAACTTGTCACTAGATGGTGCCATCGTATTACGTTTCCACTGAATTCGGTCCATATTTGCCTCCTAGGATTCTTCCTTTACAGTATTTAAATCACTATAAAGAGTAAACTTAGAAATATTGAAATACTCCGCAATCTTTTCTGAAGATTTAGAGATAAGAAAAGCCCCTTTTTCATTTAAGTAGCTAATAGCTTTTAGCCGTTCTACTTTATTCATGAGTGGTCCAGGTTTACCAACTAACCGTTCTGCTTCTAGTAGTAAATCATCTAATAGCTCCGATACACTTGTAGTAATTTTTTCAACAGTACCAGTCTCAGCTTGGCCTATGCCTATAAGACTTTCAAGTGATCGATGCATCATAACAAACTCTGTGATATCCTGATTAATTCCTAATAGGTATGCAATATTGCCATTATCATCACGGATATACATAGTAGAGGATTTTAATATCCGTCCATCCTTAGTTTTTGTTAGATACCCAAATCTACCTTCACTACCATCATCATAGTTGAGTACATCTAAAACTACATGTGATGGACCATCACCAACATGGCGATTCGTTATCGTACCATTTTCTATATATACAAGTGATGTATCGAGATCTCCTTGTAAGTCATGTATCAGTACTTCACAAGATGGTCCGAATTGTATGGCCAATCCATGGGCTATAACTTTTAGCCGTTCCAATGTACTCATTGAGATAACCTCCCTCTCATCGGTATCGGTTAGTCTTCATGGTCTAAATAACTTCAGTCCGCTTA
>CAKPSA010000123.1 GCA_934183145.1 uncultured Veillonella sp. | reverse complement strand
AAAGAAGCTTCTAATAATTCTTTATCTAAGCCTTTATCACATAACTCTTGTAATGTAGACTCTACAATACGTTGCAAGTCAGCTTGTTTATCTAGATTAGAACCTGTAGCTTGTACTGTCCACATAGGTTGACGAATGCTATCTAAGTAATAGCCACTTACGTCAGAACCGATACCAGCTTTCACCAACGCCTGTTTAAGAGGTGCTGCAGGAGATGTCAACAAAGCATGTGTTAACACTTCAAAGGCCAAGCTATGTTCTGGTGTTACATCAGGCAATACATACGCAAAGGAATGCAATGTACGATTATCTGTTGGCTCCTCAGAACCTACGCTATACGGATAGCTCACTACTTTACCTTCTCTAAATGGAGCTTGTAGCGCTACCTCCGTATGGACATCGATAGCATCAAAATGACTTAAGTACTCATCATTCAAGAATGCTAATTGCTCTTCAATATTCATATCACCATACAAGAAGATATAACTATTAGATGGATGATAGTGAACACGGTAGAACTCTTGGAATTCTTCATATGTTAAATCTGTAATATAATCAGGATCCCCACCAGAGTCAACACCATAGGTTGTATCTGGGAAAAGCTCACGCATCATTTGGCGTTCTAATACAGAGTCAGGAGATGAGTAAACACCTTTCATCTCATTGAACACAACACCTTTGTAGGTAAGTTCATCGTCTGCATTTTCGAGCTCATAATGCCAACCCTCTTGCATTACGATTTCTGCATCTTCACGAACACGTGGGTAGAATACAGCATCAAGATATACGTCCATCAAATTATGGAAGTCTTTATCGTTCTTACTTGCTACAGGATACATCGTTTTATCCGGATATGTCATAGCATTTAGGAACGTATTTAAAGAACCTTTTACAAGTTCAACAAATGGCTCTTTTAATGGGAATTTGCGAGAACCACATAGAACAGAGTGCTCCATAATATGTGCTACACCTGTGCTATTATGAGGTGTTGTTCTAAAAGCAATATTGAATACTTTATTAGAATCTGGTGAATCGATATAAATTAAGCGAGCACCAGACTTTTCGTGCTTCATTTCATAAGCGGTACCATTGATCTCATCAATGCGCTCAATGCGGTCAAGGCGAAAGCCAGAATAAACCTTATTTATTTCCATGCTGTCCCTTCTTTCTATATAAATATAATTAATTTCATGCTAACAATTTATTATAACATATCGACAACCCCATATATAGATGTTAAGAATAATTATCGAAATACAAAACCCCACAGGCATTACCGCCTATGGGGTTCATTTTATTTATTATGTTGCATTTGCCACTTTTGATTGCGGCGCAAAGTTAATAAGCCTTCTAACACGGCTTGGAATTGTACAAAGCTCATCGTATATGGTGGATACATATCAGGTACCACCTTATAAGAAATAGTAACTTCGGCCTTATCATAATCATAGAAAATACCGTGTAAATTACTTACTGTAGTATAACCAGTTTGAGCTTGCTCCAATGTTGGAATAGGCTGATTTTTAAGATTTCCTAGTAGATCGCTAATGAAACCTTCCTTACGACCTTGGTCATTAAGCATTTCATCCATAAAACTACGTAGACTATCCATAGATTGATTAACCTCTTTGGTCTAACAATAAGCCGTTGTGAATTACACGAACAGCATCTTTAACGCGGTCTTCAGCAACGAGGCAAGAAATACTAATTTCAGAAGTAGAAATGATTTCAATATTGATGCCTTCTTGGCTCAAGATATCAAACATTTGAGCAGCTACGCCTGGTTGACCTAACATGCCTGCACCGATGATAGAAACTTTTGCCATTTTTTCATCGATATTTACAGCTTCAATACCAACAGTTTTTTGTAATTCTGCTAATACTTCACGAGCTAATACAACATCATCCATAGCTACAGTAAAGATAAGGTCAGTTTTAGGTTCGCCTACGGCGCGGATAGATTGAACAATCATATCAACGTCCACATTTTTTGCAGCCAATGCTTTAAATACAGTTGCTGCCACACCTGGTTTATTTTCAACGCCTACAAGGGCTACTTTTGCTGTATTAGTATCGTCAGCTACGCCAGTAATTACGTGTTTATTTGCTTCCACAGTATAATCCTCCCGAATAATAGTACCTGTATTGTCACTAAATGTTGAACGTACGTGAATAGGTACACCATAACGGAAACCCATTTCTACGGCGCGAGGTTGCATTACACCTGCACCAAGACGTGCCATCTCAAGCATTTCGCCATATGTTACTTCTTCTAATTTGAAAGCCTCTTTTGCAACGCGAGGGTCTGTAGAGTAAACGCCTTCAACATCTGTGAAGATTTCACACACATCAGCTTTCATAGCACCTGCCAACGCAACAGCAGTTGTATCGGAGCCACCGCGACCTAAAGTAACCATGTCACCATATTCAGTAATACCTTGGAAACCTGCCACAACTACGATATTGCCTTCATCCAGCGCTTCAAACACGCGATTTGGATCAACGCCTAAAATACGGCCTTTATTAAATGTATCACTACTTGTAATACCTGCTTGGTCGCCTGTTAAGGACATCGCTTTTTGACCACGTTCGTTGAAAGCCATCGCCATCAATGCAATCGTTACTTGCTCGCCTGTAGATAACAAGCGGTCCATTTCACGACCATAAGGCTTAGATGTTACTTCTTTAGCCAATGCTACCAAGTCATCTGTTGTATCACCCATAGCGGATACAACGATAACGACTTTATCGTCTTCTTTCTTCTCACGAAGGACGCGATCAACAATATTAAATATTTTTTCTGGTGTAGCTACGGAACTACCACCGAATTTTTTAACGATTAAGGCCACAATAATCCCTCATTTAACTTATTCTACTAAAAATCAATATGCATATACTTTACCACAAACAAATAGCACTGTAAAGGGATATAAGGCATTTTATCCACCATATAAAAACAAAACTCTTTTGAGTGCGGACATGATTTTAGTGTGATTATTTCAGTTCTCCTTAAGATTTACATACAAAAAGACCAGCCCTAAGGCTGGTCTTTATTAGTTGATTAAGTTAATTAAGCAACTGTGATTTCTTTTTCGGATTCCCACAAACCGTGGATGTTGCAGTAGGATACAGCAATCAATTTACCAGATTTGTTCAAGGAAACTGCCAAAGAACCTTCAGAAATTGCATGTACAGGGCCTTCGTTTGCAGTTGCGCCATCACCATGTACGTTGAAGGAAATTTCACCTACTTCGAATGGCAATTGAGTACCTTCAGCTACGAAGTACAATTTGATCCATTCAATGTGATGTTCTACAGTGTTAGGATGTGCGATGTCTTTACCAACGGACAATGTTACGTGGAAAGTTTCACCTGCTTTTACAGTGTCAACAGTTTCGATAACAGGAACGTGTTTTTCAGTAGCAAAATCGCCGGATTTAATGTAATCATGTACAGCCATAGTTAACCTCCTGGTTAGTCTTATATACATACTTAATGTCGAGAATATTTAGCAC
>CAKPSA010000122.1 GCA_934183145.1 uncultured Veillonella sp. | reverse complement strand
ATTGTGAAAGACTTTCACAAGAATTATGGAGGTTATTATGAGAAAGCATATAAAAAATAACGTATCTTGGGTTGGTAAAATTGATTGGGAATTACAAGAGTTTCACGGTTCAGATTACAGCATTAACAATGGGTCTAGCCAAAACGCATACTTGATTGAAGAGGAAAAGACTGTCCTCATCGATACTGTTTGGAAACCTCATTCCACAGAATTTATTGATAATTTGGAATCCGAAATTGATTTAAACAAGATTGATTTCATCGTATGTAATCACGGCGAAGTCGATCACAGCGGTTCCTTGCCAGCATTGATGGAAAAAATCCCTAATACTCCGATTTACTGTACAGAAAATGCTGTTAAATCCTTGGTTGGTCAATATCATCATCCAGAATGGAATTTCAAAACTGTAAAAACAGGGGATTCCGTAGATATCGGCAACGGTAAGTCCTTGGTATTCGTAGAAATGCGCATGCTTCACTGGCCTGATTCTATGGCAACGTACATGACTGGCGACAATATCTTGTTCTCCAACGATGCCTTTGGTCAACATTTTGCGGTAGAAGAATTGTGGGCAGATAAGGCCGATCAATGTCGCTTATGGGCAGAGGCGATGAAATACTACGCTAATATTTTGAACCCATTCTCTCCATTGGTAAAAGCAAAGGTTGAAGAAATTCAAAAGCTCAATTTGCCAATCGATATCATTGCTACAAGTCATGGTGCTATTTGGCGTGAAAATCCATTGCAAATCGTAGAGAAATACTATGAATGGTCTCAAGCATATCAAGAGGACCAAATCACAGTCGTATACGATACCATGTGGGATGGTACGAAAAAATTAGCCCATAAAATTGCTGATGAGATTGCTAAACAATCTCCTGATACACGGGTTAAGATCTTTAACATCAGTAAAACCAATAAAAATGATATTATGACAGAGGTATTTAAGTCAAAAGCCATTGCTGTTGGATCTCCAACAGTAGGAAATAGCGTTATCTCTTCTGTTGCAGGCTGGCTCGACTTCTTACGTGAATTGAAGTTTAAGAACAAAAAAGCTGCCGTATTTGGTACTTATGGTTGGTCTGGTGAATCTACAAAGGTACTTCGTGAAGAATTAACTAAATATGGTTTCTCTGTGGTAGAACCTGAAATCAAATGTAACTGGAACCCAGATGCCGATGACTTTGGTAAAGCAGAAGAACTTGTAAAAGCCTTATTGGCGTAATATATAAAAAGCTCCTAACGTTCATATAACGTAGGAGCTTTTTGGTTTTTATGATAGAAATGGAGAGAATAATGATGCGGTATATATAGATTAAGGCTGCTTTTGTAAACTTATGCGTACAATCGGGGCGATATGTGTATACTTATCTACTTATCTACATAGATTTTTTATGCTATTACGAATAAAAATAAAAAAATTATAAAATCCAGAAAAATGATTAATTATTCCTTCACAAAAGTTTCAGAAAATATTCATGAAATTAATGTGAATAGGGGTGGGTTGGCAATCAAAAATATTTGTTTGACTTATTAAAGTAATAATTATTTATAAGCTATACAAACTATATTCTGTAGAAATCAAAAAAAGATGTGATTTTTATTACTCATAACAAAAAATGATGAACATATTAATATAACAAAGAATAGCAGTAATCATGCTATTTTTTGGCATTATGAAGACTTATTAATGAACTTTATATGGGAAAAAGTCTTGTATATATCGTAAAACTTTGATATTCTAGGCTAGTAATCAACAATATAAATTTTTCTTAAATTGAATCAAATATATTTCTTATGTGAGAAGTGAGAAGTATATTTTTTCAGCCCGTGGAGAGAGGCGGAACTTAGAGAGGTTGAAAAATTGTATTGTGTTTGGTTAAGAATTTTAATTAAGTGAGGGTGTAAGATGAGAGAAAACAAACATTCCAAAAAATTAGCGTTTGCTGTATTGGCAGCTGTAGCAACTGTAGGTGCTACTGTTGCTCCTGTAAGTGCCGCTAATCCTGTAACTGAAGCTAATGGTTTCATTACTGCTGCTGTAGGTGATCAAGCAAATCAAACACCGGCTGCACACAATGCTGTAAGCTATGGTTTTGTTGCAAATAATTCAGCTACAAGCATCGCTGTAGGTCAAGATAATAAAATTACAAGTGCTACTGGTTCTAGCAGTGCCTATGGCAACCAAAATATAGTAAATGGAGACCAAGCTAATGCATTTGGCGATGGCAACACTGTAGAAGGTGCTTACGCACAAGCATTTGGTGATAGCAACGTAATTAACGGTACAAATGCTATCGGTTATGGTTATAACAATACTGTAGCTGGTACAACTACGAACTACCGTGATCGTACATTTGATAATGAATCTGATGCAGCTACACTTTTGAAAAACGGCAATTGGAATAGCAACTCCGTAGCTGTCGGTTCCCAAAATACTGCATTAGGTAGCTCTGCATTGGCTGTAGGTAACGAAGCTAAAGCTCAAATGAGCGAAACAATTGCTATCGGTCATGAAGCTCAAGCTGACAAAACTTGGGGTATTGCAATCGGTACTCGTGCAACTGCTTCCGATGTACGTTCTTTAGCACTTGGTCACCAAGCAAAATCTACTGGTTACAAAGCTAATGCTATCGGTGCTGATGCTGCAGCAAATGGCAACCATGCTAATGCAATTGGTTCCTCTGCAAAAGCAGCTGGCGACCATGCACAAGCTTATGGTGCTGGTGCTCAAGCAACAGGCGTACGTACTAACGTATTTGGTTCTGATGCAGCTGCAACTGCTGACTACAGCATTGCAATCGGTAATAGAGCTAATGCATCCACTGCAAACTCCATTGCATTAGGTGCTAACTCTACTACTCGTTCTGCAACAAACGTAACTAGCGCAACTGTAGCTGGCCATACATATGGTGGCTTTGCTGGTACTAGCCCTGTAGGCTCTGTATCCGTTGGTAAAGCTGGTGAAGAACGTCAAATCCACAATGTAGCAGCTGGTAAAATTTCCGCTGACTCTACAGATGCTGTAAACGGTAGCCAATTGTACTCCGTAGCAAACGATTTGCAAACTCAAATCAACAACTCCACACCAGGTGCAATCAACAATAATATCAATAACTTGAATAACCGTGTTGGCAATGTTGAAAAACGCGTTAATAAAGTAGGTGCAGGTTCCGCTGCATTGGCTGCATTGCATCCATTGGACTTCAACCCAGATGACAAATGGACAATCGCTGCTGGTTATGGTCACTACCACAACGCTAACTCCGCTGCATTAGGTGCTTTCTACCGTCCTAACGAAGATACAATGTTCTCCGTTGGTGGTACAGTAGGTACTGGCGAAACTCAATTGAACGCTGGCGTATCTCTTCGTCTTGGTAAACGTTCCCCTGAGTCCCGCTCTCGTGTAGCTATGGGCCGTGAAATTGCTGAATTGAATGCACGTCTTCAAGATATGGAAAACAAATATAACAACTTGTTACAAATCTTGACTCCACATGCAATCGATCCTAGCAAAACTGCTGAATTCCCAGACGTTCCTCGTAACCACTGGGCTTACCAATACATTAGCCAATTGGCTGGTAATGGTATCCTTGTTGGCTACCCTGATGGCACATTCAAAGG
>CAKPSA010000121.1 GCA_934183145.1 uncultured Veillonella sp. | reverse complement strand
ACCATCGTTACCCAGTCGAAATATTGAGGTACCGTGTTTAAATCGTGGTGTACGACGATAACCGTTTTGCCACGTGCTTTCATTTCTTGTAACAGGGAGATAATAGCGTGTTCTGTGGTTTTATCGACGCCTTTGAAAGGTTCGTCCATGAGGTAAATATCTGCCTCTTGCACGAGGGCTCTCGCGAGGAATACACGCTGTTGTTGGCCCCCTGAAAGTTGACGAATTTGCCTGTTTACATAGTCACTCATGCCCATTTTATCGATCATGGAGAGGGCTAGCTCTTTATCCTTTTTACTAGGTCGTTTGAACCAACCAAGATGACCATAACGTCCCATGAGTACGACATCTAATACGGTAGTAGGGAAGTCCCAGTCTACGCTACCGCTTTGAGGGACATAGGCGATTTTCTTGTAATCCTTTTTGTCCATCGCAAGGTGGTGGTCGATATAAAACTTAACACTACCTGAGATAACTGTTAATAGGCCTAACATGGCCTTTAATAATGTAGATTTGCCGGCCCCATTAGGGCCGACGATGGCCGCTAAGGAACCGATGGGTACCTTCATATCTACGTCCCATAATACGGGTTTTGTCGTATAAGCTACGGTCATATCTTCAACTTCAACGGCCCATTCCATAGAGACCTCCTTTATTTTAGTGCTTTAACAATTGTATCGATATTGGCTTTTACCATGCCGATGTATGTGCCGCCTTCAGTACCTTCAGAACCGAGGGAGTCGGAGTATAATTCGCCACCGATAGTAACGTTCCAACCTTTAGCCTTACATGCCTCTTGAACGGCTTCGATTGTTTTATGTGGTACAGAGGACTCAACGAAGATGGCTTTGATCTTATGGTCTACAATAAATTGAACGAGGTTGTTCATATCTTGTGTGCCTGCTTCAGTAGCGGTGCTCACACCTTGTAAACCTTTTACTTCAAAGCCGTATGCACGAGCAAAGTATTGGAATGCATCGTGAGCTGTTACGAGTACGCGAGATTCTTTAGGGATTGATTCTGCTTGTGCTTTGATGTATGCATCTGTTTCGTCTAATTTAGTGAGATACGCATCATACCGTTTCTTGAAGTCTTCTTTGTGAGCTGGATCTGCTTTAGCGAGACCTTCGTACACAGCTTTAGCAGCAAGTTTCCAATTTGCTACATCGAACCAAATATGAGGGTCTTTTGTTTTTAGGCCATCTTCTTCGTCAAAGTCTAGCAATGTGGCTGGGTCAATGGCATCAGACACGCGGATGGTCGCTTTATTTTGTTTCGTTAAATTATCGAAAATAGATCCCATTTTTCCTTCTAGGTGAACGCCATTGTATACGACCACATCTGCCTTAGACATAGCCGTTACATCACCTGCACTGGCTTGATAGAGGTGAGGGTCTACGCCAGGGCCCATAAGTCCTTGTACAGTTACGTGGTCACCACCGATTTCTTTTACTAAATCCGTTAACATCGTCGTTGTGGCAACGACGTTTAGTTTTTTCTGACTGTCTTGTGCTGCATCCTTACCACAACCGGCAAGAGCTAATAACATAAGTGCAAATGATACGATGACTAATACTACTCTGTTGAACTTCATAATAAACCTCCTTTTTATGGATACTAAATTTAAACAGAAAAATAGCCGCTACTAACGTAGCGGCTATTGGCAGTTATACGGTCTTCTGCTAGGGTCACGATCATTTAGTGGATGAGAGCTTGTAAATGGTTAGGCCCAACGAGGGCAACGATACCAAGTACCATCATGACCTTCATTTGAATACGCTTTCTACGTCTCATGATGAACCTCCTTTGTGTTATTTTTGTCATATCTACCTGATATGTAAGTCCGAACAGTTATCTTGAACTCAATATATCATAAATGAGAAAATTTATCAATAAGAAAATATTCTTTAAATATTCATCTTTATTTAGTATGATATTATTCATAGACTTATAATAAATAAGGAGGCATATTATGAATAAATTATTCCGATTCACTGCGGCGGCTTTACTTGTTGCATCCTTTGGCGTATTAGGTAACTATACAGCTGATGCGGCTAAGTTCTTAGAATCTCCGCGCGAAGTGGAAATTGTAAAACCTGAGTTGCCTGAGGTTCCTCAAACAGCTACAGTGGCGCCTAATATGCGTGTACGATTCTTGATTGATAAAAAAGGGAATGTAAAAAACGTATTCGTAGAACGTTCCTCTGGGTATGCACCTGTTGATGAAGCTGTGAAAAAAGCAATCCTTCAATGGAAATTTACACCTGCTATTGGTGTGGACCAAAAGGCGCATGAATCTATTATTGGGATGACAATTACTCTACCTAAACAAGCTGTAACAGCTAAATAAGGAGAATGTGATGAAAAAAGTGTTGCGTTGTACTGTATTAAGCGCATTGTTTGCAACGAGTATGGTAGCCTCTGTGTTGGCGGCTCCATTTCAATTGCCTGTAGCAATATCTACACCATCTGTAGATCAAATTAATATTGCTGGTTATGGCGATTCCATTCATAGTGCAGATGTGCGTTTTACCATCAATGAAGATGGCTCTGTAGGGGATATAGAGGTCGTGAAATCGAGTGGGGTTAGTGCTCTTGATGAGGCTCTAGTTGAGAAAATCTCCACATGGCGTTTTAATCCGGCTACAGACGCTAATGGTAACCCTGTGGCATCTTCTAAAACTGAATATATTGATTTTAGAAATTAATAGAAGGCACTCATACATTGTATGGGTGCCTTTTTCTATGGTGAAAGCTGCGCAATAGGAAATTAATAGAATGTACTAGTACATCGTATGGGTGCCATTTTCTTTAGTGAAAGCTGTTTATTAGATAATAAATTATAGAATTGTGACTGTGGCAACTGAAAATTACTTTCAAAATGAATATAATAAAAGTATATTTAATATAGTAATAATATATTGTATATACTAATAGTCTTTGACCCGTGGAGGTATAAGCATATGAATCCATTAAAGCAAAAGCTAGACATTAATAACGAACGGTACAGAATTATTGTATCTATTAAAGAGGATTATTTAGACGGCAAATTATCCTTAGAAGAGGGTAACCGTATCCTAAAAGAGAAGTTAGGTACTTGCACGCCTGATGAGTTTGCCTATGCAGAGCAAAGTTTGAAAGGTGTATATAAGGATGAAGAAATCCTAGATAAGATGGATGATTTGTTGAACTTATTTGATGGTGTATTAGTGCGCGCTGAGAATGAGTACCCTGAAAATCATCCATTGTGGGTGTACTTAGAAGAAATTAATGCTGTTGAAAAGGTAGCTCTTGAAGCAGATAAATTGTTGAAGCAAGATAAGTTTATTAAAAATCCTTGGCTTGGCGTATTTGATTCCTTAGCACAATGGCGTATTCATCTATCTCGTAAGCAAAATCAATTATATCCAATGCTTGAAGATCATGGATTTGATCGCCCAACGCGTATCATGTGGACCTTTGACGATGGTGTCCGCGATGCGATCTCTGCGTCTTATGCATTACTCCGTGAAGATAAATTCGAGGAATTTTTAGCGTCCGTTCCTGAAACGTTGGCGAAATTGCGCGATTTGAATTCTAAAGAGTTAGAAGTATTATTGCCAACATCCTTTAAATTACTAAGCGATGAAGAATTTGT
>CAKPSA010000120.1 GCA_934183145.1 uncultured Veillonella sp. | reverse complement strand
TGGGAAGAGGTAATTCGTCACGGTGGCCAACTCATGGTTGATGCGGGTTTTACTGATCCATCTTATACGGAGGCTATGGTAGAGGTAGTACGTGAAATGGGGCCATATATTGTATTGGCACCAGGTCTTGCTATGCCACATGCTCGTCCGGAAAATGGGGCAAAACGTGTAGGTACTGCATTGGTAACCTTAGAAAAACCATTGAATTTTGGTAGTCCTGACAATGATCCTGTTTCTGTGGCGTTGTTTTTATGTGCTCCAAACAAGGATGAACATATTCAGTTGTTGACGGATATTGCTACATTATTTGAGGATGATGAGTTTTTAGATGCGGCCGCTGATTTTGAAAGTATTGAAGATGTGCAAACATTCTTGGCAGAGCATTTAGAAGATCAAGAATACGTTTAGTAGGAGGCAAGTATGATTTCTGTATTAACTGTATGCGGTAATGGCATTGGTTCTAGCTTGATGCTAAAAATGAAAATTGAAGAAATCTGTGCTGAAAATGGTATTGATGCACAAGTTGAATCTATTGATTTTAATGCCGCACAAGGTCGTAAAGCGGACCTTATTGTAACTGTAAAAGAGTTAGCTGAACAATTTGAAGACAAGAATGTCGCTATTGTTCGCAGCTATATCAATAAAAAGAAAATCACTGAAGATATTCTTGATGCATTGAAACAAGCAGCTCAATAATGTAACAACTATATATAGGAGGTAGTGCCATGGAAATGGTATTAGAGTTCTTACGTGATGTGCTGTCTCAGCCAGCACTTTTGATTGGTATTATGTCATGTATTGGCTTGATTGCCTTGAAGCGTCCGTTTCATAAGGTAATGACTGGTACGTTGAAACCTATTCTTGGCTACTTGATGCTCGCAGCTGGTGCAGGTGTTATCGTTAATAACCTTGACCCACTAGGTAAGATGATCGAACATGGCTTCCATATTACTGGTGTAGTACCTAACAACGAAGCTATCGTGGCTGTAGCACAAAAGGTACTTGGCGTTGAAACGATGTCTATTCTCGTAGTAGGCTTATTGATGAACTTATGTATTGCTCGTTTCACCAAGTTCAAATATGTGTTCTTAACAGGTCACCACAGCTTATTTATGGCTTGTCTTATGTCTGCCGTACTCGGTACTGCAGGTTTGTCCGGTATGGAACTTATCCTTGTAGGTGGTTTCTTGATGGGCGCTTGGTCTGCTATTTCTCCAGCAATTGGTCAAAGCTATACATCTAAGGTTACAGAAGGCGATGAAATTGCCATCGGTCACTTTGGTAGCTTAGGTTATTATTTATCTGCTTGGGTTGCTAAATATGTCGGTAAAGCAGATGATAGTACAGAGGATATTGAAATTCCAGAAAAATGGGGTTTCTTGCGTGATTCTACGTTATCTACAGCATTGACTATGATCGTATTCTACTTGATTGCAGCCTTTGCGGCTGGTTCTGAGTTTGTAGCTACTTTATCTGGTGATATGAGTCCTTACTTATATGCTGTTATGAGCGCTATGAACTTTGCTGTAGGTGTAACAATCGTATACTCCGGTGTACGTATGATCTTAGGTGATTTAATTCCTGCATTCCAAGGTATTGCTACGAAAATTATCCCTAATGCAATCCCAGCAGTAGACTGTGCCGTATTCTTTACGTATGCGCCAACAGCAGTCGTATTGGGCTTCATTAGCTCCTTTATCGGCGGTATCATCGGTATGCTCATCCTTGGTGCTGTAGGTGGTGTATTAATCATTCCTGGCCTTGTACCTCATTTCTTCTGTGGTGCAACAGCAGGTATCTATGGTAATGCTACAGGCGGCCGTCGTGGTGCAGCAGTAGGTGCATTCCTTAATGGTTTGGCAATTACCTTCTTACCAGCATTGGCATTGCCAGTTCTTGGTCAATTAGGTTTCCAAAATACAACATTTGGTGATGCTGACTTTGCCGTAATGGGTCTTGTACTTGGTCATGCATTCGAATGGATTGGTATGGCTGGTATCTATGGTATCGTAGCAATTGCAGCTCTTGTACTTATAATTCCAAACTTTATTAAAACAAAAGGTAAAGTTATTAACTACGTAGAAGAGGAGTAATGAAAACAACTGAGCAACATAGTAATGTTGTAATACGATATTTATTCCTTACTATCGGGGCTATTAGCTTTGCTCTTGGTACAGCGGGAATCGTATTACCACTATTGCCGACAGTACCTTTTTATATGCTTACTTTATTTTGTTTAGCTAGAGGATCTGAACGTTTTCATAAAATGTTCTTAGAATCTAGTTTATATCAAAAGACTGTTGGTGCTTATGAACGCGATAAAGCGTTAACGTTGCGGACAAAGTTGTCCATTCTCTTATCTGTGACTGCAATAATGGCAATTGGTGCGTATTTCAGTCAAGATATGCCCATTGCACTTGGTGTTATGGCCTTTGTATGGATTGGTCATGTTATAGCATTAGTCTTTATTGTAAAAACAAAAAAATAAAGAATTAGTGCAGATTCTTCTAAATATGCCTCGTAAGTTAGACTACATTGGTTTAACTTGCGAGGCTATTTTTGTTGTAAATTTATATTTTTAAAGAAAAAATGAATTATTACAAAAATTAATTTGACAATGAATATCAATAAGTATACTATGATAACTGTGTAAGTGATAATTTATATAGTATTTGTGTATATGGTGATAGTATGAATCCACATAATCATGCAATTTCACGTGCAGGACTTACTATGTCGAGACATACGGTGTTTGACGGTATCGATCTATTATTTCTGGATGTGAAAGAAGAGTCGGTTCAATTTTATGCTAAATCACATACCAAGACATTTGCCATAAATCATTGTGAAGAGGGGCGCATCGAGTGTAAGTTTACATCTGGAGAATATCTATATATGGGTCCTGGAGATATGTCATTAGGATGGCATACTCATGCTGATTACCAACATAAGAATTATTTTCCTACAAAACTTTTTAAGGGGATTGTACTACTTGTAGATGTTGAAAAAGCGCAACCAGTATTGGATTCTCTTGTTAGTGAGTCACGTATTAATTTAACAACCCTTGCTGAACGATTTTGTGAGCATTCCGAGTACGGTATGATGATGGAAGAAACTGAATCGGTTAGACAGATTTTTTCTAGCTTATATAAAGTGCCTGACCAAATCAAAGGGCACTATTTTAAATTAAAGGTTATTGAAATCTTTTTATTATTATCGGTAATTTCTACGAGCAATAATGAAAAGAGAACGACCTATCGAAAACAGCAAGTTGATACTGTAAAAGCTGTTAACGAATATCTATCTACGCAGTTCATGAAGCGCATTACAATTGAGACATTATCTGAACAATTTGATGTACCTACGTCTACATTAAAACGATGTTTTAAAGGCGTATATGGTACGACCATACATCAATATTTAAAAGAATGCCGTATTAATGCAGCTAAGAGATTACTTCAAGAAACCGATCAATCGATTCTTGAAATTGCTAATGCAGTAGGTTACGAGAATGGCAGTAAGTTTACTAGTGCTTTTAAAGAGGCTACTGGTGTAACACCAAGTGCTTATCGTAAAGTATAACAATTTAATATTGTCCGAAACGTATATTTTTGGTCTTTTCGGAGTAGATATGCAAGATACACTTTGCTA
>CAKPSA010000119.1 GCA_934183145.1 uncultured Veillonella sp. | reverse complement strand
GAAGCTGTAGTAGCAAAAGAAAAAGAAAAGTTAGAAGAATATAAACAAAAACAACAAGCGTTATTGGAACGTGAAGCGTTCCTTGAAACCTTATAATAGGAGGTTTATATGACATATCAAGAGGCCTTAGCCTATTTAGAACAGGCATCTTCATTCGGTATTAAGCCTGGCCTTGAACGAATTACAGCGCTTATGGAAGCCTTAGGGAATCCACAAGAGGACTATAAAATTGTTCATGTTACTGGGACGAATGGTAAGGGCTCGGTTACCTCATATATTTCCTACGCACTGTTTACAAGTGGATTACGGGTGGGGCGATTTACATCGCCTCACCTTCAATCCTATACGGAGCGAATTCAAATCAATGATGGAAATATTACAGAGGAAGCCTTCGGTGAATTAATTAGCCGTGTAAAAGTGGCAGTTGATACTATTATTAGTAATGGCATAGAGGCACCAACGCAATTTGAAATCTTGACGGCTGCAGCCTTTTTGTTCTTCAAAGATCAAGCTGTAGACTATGCAGTGGTAGAAGTTGGCTTAGGTGGGTTACTAGACTCCACAAATATCGTGACTCCAAAAGTATCAATTATTACTAATGTAACAATCGATCATCAAGCATACTGTGGTGATACTGTTGAGGAAATTGCACGTCACAAGGCAGGGATTATTAAATCCAAAGTCCCTGTTGTAACGGCAGCACAGGATGCACCTCTTCGTATTATTGAAGAAGTGGCTAAAGAGAAGCATGCTAAAGTATATGCTTTCAATAAAGATTTTGGTATCGATAGCCGTAGTGCTGTAACAGGTGGTCAAATGATTACTGTGAGTACTAATGATTCCGCTCCTGCAATGCTCTTTACGACAATGGCAGGTATTCATCAATCTGTCAATCTCGCATGTGCATTGATGGCTGTACGTCTATTGATGAAAGAAGATAAGAGCATTAGTGAAGAAACGATGCGTGAAGGATTTGCCCGTACTACGTGGGCAGGGCGTTTTGAAGTTAAACGCGGCTTAGATCGCACCTTTATCTTTGACGGTGCTCATAATGCAGCTGGTGCAGAATCTTTCAGCATGACCTATGCTGAATTATTTAAGGACACACCAAAAACGATTGTGATGGCCATTCTGAAAGATAAAAATCAAGATGCCATTATTCGTGAGGTAGTTAAGGCGGGGGATACAGTTCTCGTTGTACCAGCACCGACAGATAGAACAGAAGTGCCAGAGGTTTTAGTTGAGAAAATACGTCATATTGTTCCGAAAGCGATAGCACAAACAGCTGATTCTATTGAAGAGGCGTTAGCCTTAGCCTACAAACATACAAAGTCTGGTGATATTATCGCCGTTTGTGGTTCCTTATATATTTTAGGAGATGCTCGTCAGTGGTTTAACCATGAGATGAGTCATTAAGGTGAGCCTATGGAACTCTCACTTATTCCTAATCAGAAGAGAATTACGTTCTATATTGAACGATTAATTTATGGTGTTGTAGTTGCTATGCCATTACAACCTATGGTGGGGGATGTACTTCTGTGGCTAGCGATAGGGCTTGCTTTATATGATTTGATATCTAGTAAATCACTAAGCTTACCAACGGGCTATTTATCGTGGTCTGTTATGATCTTTGTGGTATGGACTGGCATATCTGCACTAGTATCAGAAAATTGGGATTGGTCAATTCAAAGTTGGTTTTATCAAATCGTAGCCAGCGGAGGCATGTATTATCTTGTTCGCACATACATTCAAACACCTAAACAGTGGAATTATTTTCTTCGTGCTCTATTAGGTACTGCTGTACTAGTGTGTATCATAGGTGCTTATCAATATGTATTTGTGCCCAATATCCATATAAAAGAGTGGGTAGATGCAGCACAATTCCCAAAATTGATGCGACGTATGTCATCCACACTACAAAATCCTAATTTATTAGGTGCGTATCTATTGATGGTACTCAGCGTATGTATCAGTTATATCTTGGTATATATGAAAGAAAATCGAACCCGTGAAGTTGTGACCATGCTCGTTATAGGCATTATATTGTTCTTAACGATGTTATTAACCTATTCTAGGGGGATTTGGATTAGCTTCGCAGCGATGATTCTGTATTGGGCTATCTTTGTGGAACGACGATTATTCTTATCCCTATTAGTAGTGCCAATTATCTTGTACTTTTATGATGGTGAAATCGCCTCAAGATTATGGTCCATATTCCAAGGTCATGATACGTCAGCCGATCTTCGATGGGCTCTTTGGGATAGTACCATGTATATCGTACGTGAAAATCCTATCTTTGGCATTGGGTGGAATACATTTTACTTAGTCTATCCAGATTATAATTATTATATTCAAGGGCCCAATGTTTTGATGTATCATGCTCATAACTTGTACCTAAATATGTTAGCTGAAACAGGTATTCCTGGATTACTATCATTCCTCGCAGTTATTATTGGTCATGTTATTACATCTATAAGACTTAAAGGCGATATATTCCGCCAAGCTGCACAAATTGGTGTAGGTGCGCTAGCCATAGGGGTTTTATTTAGTGGATTATCCGACTTTGAGCTATATAGTCATCAAGTAACCATTGTATTTTGGCAGTTGTTTGGCTGGGTAGGGGCTTTTGTAAAAGTTCAGTTGTCTGCTGAAAAATCTGTATAATTGTCATATCTTGTATAATTAGTATGCTTTATAGTAGATATATAATTTCATAATATGGTATACTTAATACATACCTTGGGTAGGTACGTATTAAGTAGTATAACCGGTTTTCTAATGTTAGACATAATTGAACATTATCGTTGGCATTTGAAAGCCGGTTTTTTGTATATCATTGTATCTTTATAGGGAGGTGTATGGTCTAGTTCTTGTATATGAGATGTTGTTTTATATTGAAAAGGCTCTATATATTGTATAGATGAAGTTCGATTTGATTGAAAAACATCAATATATGCCGTATATCGATAATTCCTGTGAGTTATAACGATGTGAATAAAACTTATGTGGAAATATGAAAATCTATGCATTTTCATCATAATGCTAATGAAAGTGTGATAAAAAATACATTTTAGTCATATAAGTTGACAATACATTGGATGTGGACTACGATGAAGTCGGTTTAAGGAACGACCAAGAGATCAAACTGTCGTTTATACAATGTTACTCTTAAAGGAGATGGTAATGGTGATAGACATCAAAGACCGCGTTAAATGTGCGGCCCTCCAAGGTAAAATTGTCACTGCTTATGATGCAGCTCTTTTGATTAACCCTAACGATAAAGTTGGTATTTCCGGCTTTACTCCATCTGGTTATGCAAAAGCGGTGCCATTGGCATTGGCAGAAAGAATGGAAAAAGAACCATTCAAAATTGATTTGTGGACAGGTGCTTCTGTAGGTGATGAAGCTGATGGTGCGTTAACTCGTGCAAACGGTATTAATCGTCGTTTCCCTTATCAAACTAACGGGGATACTCGTAAAGCTTTGAATAGTGGCAACATGAAATATATCGATATGCATTTGAGCACAATGGCACAAAATGTTCGCTATGGTTTCTTTGGTGATTTAGATGTAGCGATTATCGAAGCTGCACAAATCAACGAAGATGGCTCCATTGTTCCAACTACATCTGTTGGTAACTCTCCAACATTTGTTAGCCAAGCTAAAAA
>CAKPSA010000118.1 GCA_934183145.1 uncultured Veillonella sp. | reverse complement strand
GTATATCCTGATGGTCGTGAAGTGACAGCAGAAGGCTATTGCGATGGCCTCGTACAAGATGAGCCAAAAGGAGATAACGGCTTTGGCTATGATCCATACTTCTATGTACCTGAATTTAAAAAGACTATGGCTGAACTTAGCATCGAAGAAAAAGAAAAAATCAGTCATCGTGGCCGTGCATTACGCGAATTAATTAACAAGCTTTGATATTTTCGAACTATATGGTATAGTTCATATAAATATGTAATATAATAGTATTAGAGAATTTATAAAATGAAACGAATTGGTATTTTGAGTGATACCCATGGGTATCTAGAGGATATTGACCTCGTCTTGGAGGCTACAGCAGATCAAGAAATCGATATGTGGCTTCATGCCGGTGACTTTGGTGATGATGCTCGCTATATGCAGGAGCATACGGATATTCCTGTGTATGCCGTGCGTGGTAATAATGACCGAGTACAACCTCTTGAGCCGCGAGAGCAGTTGATTCCGCTGGAGGATACCTATATTTACATGACTCATGGTCATGAGGTATCATATTATAATCGTATACAAAAACTGATTGAGTTAGGAACTGATATGGGGGCTCGCCTTATCGTATCTGGCCATAGCCATCATCATGGTGAGGTTCGTGTCCGTGATGCGGTATTTGTGAATCCTGGCAGTATATCGTTAGCTCGTGATCGCTCCGGTGGTACCTTTGCTATCGTTACCTACGATAATGGTCAGTTTGATGTAGAGTTTGTGTATAAACAAGAAATTGTTTAGTTATATGGTGAAAGCTTATTCTGATACAGTTTGAAAAGCTTTCAGAAAAATAGTAAGTCTATGCATGGAAAGGGTTATGACATATCATGGATACACCAGTTAAAGCAAAGCCTAAAATGAAATTATATGGTTTTAATAATCTCACAAAGACATTGAGTTTTAATATTTATGATATTTGTTATACTCGTACGGAAGAAGAGAAAAAGCAATACATTCAGTACATTGATGAAGTATACAATGCAGATCGTTTAACAGCTATTTTAACGGAAGTAAGCCGTATTATCGGTGCCAACATCCTTAACGTAGCGAAACAAGACTATGACCCTCAAGGTGCGTCCGTTACGATATTGATTTCTGAAGAGGAAATTGAAAAAGAAGATGTTGTAATGCATCTTGATAAATCTCACCTTACTGTACATACCTATCCTGAAAGCCATCCGCACAAAGGGATTAGTACATTCCGTGCAGACATTGAAGTGTCCACATGTGGTCAAATCTCTCCACTTAAAGCACTTAACTATTTAATTCAAAGCTTTGACTCCGATATCCTTACATTGGACTACCATGTACGTGGCTTTACGCGCGACGTATCTGGTAAGAAAATCTATATCGATCATCGCATCAATTCCATCCAAAACTACATCAATGCAAAAACTCGCAACATGTACAACATGATTGATGTAAATGTGTACCAAGAAAATATTTTCCATACAAAAATGATGTTAAAAGAATTTGATTTAGATAATTACCTATTTGGCATTACTGAAGCTGAATTGAGCGAACGAGAAATCAAACAAATTAAACATCAATTAAAGCAAGAAATGATGGAAATTTTCTATGGCCGTAACTTGCCATCCGTAAAAGCATAAATAAAAATGTATATTTTGTACGCTCTTTGTCCTATCAGATAATGCGTATACAGTACCGAAGTAGATAAGCCATATATGGTTTATCTACTTTTTGTTTAGTTATCATTTTTATTACTAGTATAAATTAATAGAATTTAATTCTAAAATATTCGGAAAACTATATCGAAAAAACTTGAATTGTTATATATCATTTTGTATAATACAATTAGTTAAAGGTATTAATTACCGACTCAAAAGAGTCCGAGTTTATCCACAAAGGAGAATTATTATGGACGTACGTGAATTAGCTGTACAAAAAAAACGTGAATTAAAAGGTTTCCTTACTGTAGGAACTAAATATGAATTAAAAGACGCTCATGATTTATCTGTAGCTTACACACCAGGTGTAGCAGAACCATGCTTGCGTATTAAAGATAATGAAGCAGAATCCTTCGAATTAACTTGCCGTTCCAACATGGTTGCCGTTGTATCCGACGGTACTCGTGTACTTGGTCTTGGCGATATCGGCGCTGCAGCAGCATTGCCTGTAATGGAAGGTAAATCCTTATTGTTCAAAAAATTCGGCGATGTAGACTGCATTCCATTGGTTGTAGATACTAAAGATGCTGATACATTGATCAACACTGTAAAATTATTACAAAAGAACTTTGCTGGCATTAACTTGGAAGATATTTCTTCTCCTAAATGCTATGAAATAGAAAACCGTTTGAAAGAAGAATTGGAAATCCCTGTATTCCATGATGATCAACACGGTACAGCTATCGCTTGTTTAGCTGGTGTAAAAGGTGCACTTCGCCTAGTTAAAAAAGACTTAGCAACAGCTAAAATCGTTGTAAACGGTGCTGGTGCTGCTGGTGCAAACATCGCTCGTTTGTTATACCTTGCAGGCGCTCGTGATATTACATTGTTAGTATCCTCTGGCGTATTGCACAAAGACTACAAACGTCTTGATTCCTTGCAAGCTGAATTGATCGACTTGCTCGGTCTTGAAGAAAAACATGGTAACTTAGCTGAAAATGCTAAAGGCGCTGACATTCTTCTTGGCGTATCTGCAGCAGGTGTATTCACAAAAGAAATTTTGGAAAACTTGGCTGACGATGCAATCGTATTCGCAATGGCTAACCCTAACCCAGAAGCAACATATGCTGATATGAAAGCAGCTGGCGTTCGCATCGCTGGTACCGGCCGTTCCGATGCTCCTAACCAAATCAATAACGTAGCAGTATTCCCTGGTATCTTCCGTGGTGCTATCGATGTTCGTGCATCCAAAATCACTGATGAAATGAAATTGGCTGCTGCTGACGCATTGGCTCATTTGATTCCAGATAGTGAATTGACTGATGAAAACATCATGCCATCCGTATTCGATCCTCGTGTAGCTCCAGCTGTTGCAAAAGCAGTTGCTGAAGTTGCTGTAAAACAAGGTATCGCTAAAAACCCTAAAGCGGTTGAAGACGGTAGCTACGAAGGTTAATCTAAAAGGACATGCACCTCGAAAGAGGTGCATGTTTTTGTATATAAGCTAATAAAATTTAAAAAATTAATGAAGTTGTAAAAAAGTACTTGTCACTATTTTGTATCAATGATATAATTATTTTCGTTGCAGAGCGATACTCAACAGAGTAAAAAACTCAGCAAGAGTAGTGGTTGACATCAACTACCAGGTTTGCTATAATAGCAAAGTAATGAATGACGGGGCATAGCGCAGTTTGGTAGCGCACCTGGCTTGGGACCAGGGGGTCGCAGGTTCGAATCCTGCTGCTCCGACCATTTTTTATTTGCGGGTGTAGCTCAATGGTAGAGCCCCAGCCTTCCAAGCTGGTCGCGAGGGTTCGATTCCCTTCACCCGCTCCATTTTTTTTTGCCTTTTTTAGGGTGAAACGTAATATTGACGATATATAGTACATAATTTATACTATAATAGATAATTATATATAAAGGTAATCCACATGGTTCAGTAGCTCAGTTGGATAGAGCAACGGCCTTCTAAGCCGTGGGTCGGGGGTTCGAATCCCTCCTGGATCACCAAAGAA
>CAKPSA010000117.1 GCA_934183145.1 uncultured Veillonella sp. | reverse complement strand
CCACGTTGGTGATCGTGAAAGTACTCAATAGGCAGTGAGTATAAATGTGTACTCATGCGTGTGCGCAAAGCGAGTACCGTTTTTGATCCGATAGAGGCCATCATGTATTCCCCAAAGTAGGTGAATAAGGCATGACCACTATAGATGGCAATAAGCCAGAGAATGATTGTATCAATAGAGGCAAATATTGTATTAATATCTTGGTCTGTTTGCAAGCCGCTAACGATGGCATCTACGACCTTGCCAAGTAATACTGGAGCTGATACTTCAAACATAGCGGCTGTGATAAGCGCCAAGATGAGGAGGGCTAGCCAACCCCATTGGCTTTTAGACTCCATTAGGAAACGACGTAATGGGCTCATGCTGTCACCTCCTGAGAAGCTAAAATTTGTTTATATACTGTAGAGGTTGCTGCTAAATCGTCGTGAGTGCCATATCCTGCAACTTGACCACGGTTGATGATTAAAATATGGTCTGCTTTTTTAGCAGCACTTACCTTTTGCTCTACGGAAATGAGGGCAGGGCGGTTGTTCTTTTGCAACTCCTCGTGTAATGCTGTACGAACTGCACGCTCTGTAGTGCCGTCGAGAGCGGAAAAGCTATCATCAAATATGAATAAATCTGGTTTTCGCACAAGAGCTCTAGCCATGGCTAGGCGTTGACGCTGACCTCCCGATAGATTAGTACCACCTTGAGCAACCATATATTGGTAGCCACCTTCAAGGCGATTGATAAATTCGTCTGCTCTAGAGAGGCGACACGCATTTTCTACATCTTGAGCGGTAATTTCTTGATTTGGTGCAGCACCATATCGCACATTCATCTCTACCGTGCCAGTGAATAAGTAAGCTCGTTGTGGCACATAGCCGATGCGGGCGCGCAAGTCATCTACATTCCATTCATAGATGGATTTACCTTCAAATACAATATCTCCAGACTCGATGGAGAAAAGGCGAGGGATGAGGTTAGTGATGGTACTTTTACCAGATCCAATATCGCCCATAATGGCTAAGGTTTCGCCGTGATGTACCACAAAAGAGATATTCTCTAGCGCAGGAGACTCCGCATTATCGTAACGGAATGTAACATTGCAGAACTCCAGAAGAGGTGTATCATCATTTGCCGCTACAATAGTGTTATATGGTTCCGGGAATGTATCTGTATTTTCGTGTTCTAACAACTCTCGAATACGGGTGTAGCATACGATGGCTTCTGGAATGTCGATGATGACGAATATCGCCATGAGCATGCTTAAGAGAATTAGATTAGCGTACTCGATAACGGCAATGATGTCACCTACTTGTAGGGAACCTAGACTGACGTTATAGCCACCAACCCAAAGTATAGCAACGGTACTCATATTAAATAGAATTAATATGGTCGGTAAACCGATGGCAAAGGTTTGGCGTAACCGCTTATTGAGTTGGGCTGTTTTTGTAAAAATACTAATTTCTTTTTCGTTTTCATAGGTTCTTCTGTTGAAAGCTCTGATTACTGGCATACCAACGATGTGATCTCGAACTAGATCTGTAATATCATCTAATTTAAGTTGCATCGCCTTAATCAGTGGTAAGGCTCGGCTTTCAATAAAGATAATGGTGAGTATCATACAAGCCATAACGGCGAGAATGACGAGGCCTAGTTGTCAGCTTTTGTAGAAGGTGAGTCCAAGACCGACACAAATCATGAGAGGCATAGGGAGGATCATATTTAATCCTTCCCCAAGAACGGATTGAATTTTCTCTACATCTCGGCTTGTGCGCATCAATATGGTACCAGTACCGAAGTGCGTGAAGTCACGAAGGGAGAAGTATTGTAAGGCTTTCACCAAATCATGGCGCAGTTCCTTACCCATAGAGGCAGAAATGTGAGCACTCATAGCAACACCTAAGATTGCGGATAATACCGTTAGTAGCGCCACAACAAGCATGTTCATGCTAGAGCTGCTGATCATTTCTAAATCGCCGCGGAGTACGCCATCATTGATGATAGATGCCGTTAGTGTTGGTATATATAATGTGCCTGCCACAGTGAGTAACGAAAGGATTGATACGATGATGGCAGGAAACCATAGAGGTTTTATGTAATGTATAAATGGTTTCATTTAAATCCTTTTAGTAAATTGCATTAAATTAATAATTTTCGATATCTATATTATATTGCATAAAATTAAAAACGACTAGTTCAATAAAAACTATTATAAAAAGTTTAGTATCTATTAATAACTGTTATGTTTTATGTTATGTACTGATATTAAAAATTTTGATATACTAGACAAGCATTTTTTTGCAATTTTTTGTTTTGAAGTAGTAAGGAGAGTTTCTAATGAAGTTGAATTGGAAATTATTCGCACCGCTTGTAGTAGCTATTCTTGTATGGCTCATCGGTGCTCCTGAAGGTCTTAGCGCAAATTCTTGGATTTACGTAAGTATTTTCGCTGGCCTCGTGGTAGGTTTGATTTTAGAACCAATGCCACCAGCTTTCATCGGTATCATTGCAGTTACCGTATCTATGTTGTTTAAAGTAGGTCCTGCCCCTGTTGTAGATAAAGCAACAGGTGTAGCAAAGGCGATTACTGATGCGCAAGCTATCAGTTGGGGCCTCAGTGGTTTCTCTAATGCCATCGTATGGTTGATCTTTGCAGCCTTCATGATTGGTATTGGCTATGAAAACTCTGGTCTTGGCCGTCGTATTGCCTTGTTCTTGGTAGCAAAGCTTGGTAAGTCCTCTTTAGGTCTTGGTTATGCCATTGCTATTACTGACCTTGTGTTGGCTCCATTTATTCCAAGTAATGCGGCTCGTTCTGGTGGTACGATTTACCCAATCGTATCTAGTATTTGTCCAATGTTCGATTCTTATCCAGATAAGAACCCTCGTAAAATTGGTTCCTATTTGAACTGGGTAGCATTGGCAACTACATGTGTATCTAGCTCCATCTTCTTGACTGGTGCAGCGCCAAACCCATTGGCTCTTGAATTGTCTGCTAAAGCTGGTATCGTAGCAGCTAACTGGGGCACATGGTTCCTTGCATTCTTACCAGTAGGTCTTATCTTGTTCATCATCACTCCATTGTTGACATATGTGTTCTGCAAACCAGAGGTGAAAGGTTCCCCTGAAATTGCAGCATGGGCAAAGGATGAGTATAAGAAATTAGGCTCCATGACACGCAGTGAAATCTTCATGGCCTTAATTTCTGTATTAGCTCTTGTATTGTGGATTGGTGCTTCTACATTCAAAATTAACCCAACTACAACAGCTTTAATTGTTATTATCTTGATGATTTTCACTAAGATTATGACATGGCAAGACTTCCTTGCTAACAAACCAGCATGGAATGTTTTGACTTGGTTCGCTACACTCGTACCAATGGCTGCAGGTCTTAAAAATGTAGGCTTCTTAGACTGGCTTGCTAAATCTGCAGGTGGTTCTTTAGTTTCTTTAGATCCAACAATGGCAGTTCTTGGTTTGTTGTTAGCATTCTGCTTACTTCGTTACTTCTTTGCTTCCGGCACTGCTTATGTAACAGCTATGGTAGGCTTGTTCGCAACTCTAATTCTTCAAATTCCTGGTGTTGATCCAGCTCAAGTTATGTTAATTCTTTTAGTACCAATGGGTATTATGGGTATCCTTACACCATATGGTACAGGTCACAGCCCAATCTGGTTTGCTAGTGGCTACAACAAAGGTCCTGAATTCTGGAAATT
>CAKPSA010000116.1 GCA_934183145.1 uncultured Veillonella sp. | reverse complement strand
CGAGTTAGGCATGTGCCACCAAATTTACCTTTTTCTATGATAGCTACTTTTTTACCTACTTTTATAGCAGCATCAGCTACGATGGTTGCGCCACCAGTACCAACTACAATAATATCGTATTGTTTCATGTTGATTCCTTTCTATTTATATCTATTAATAGTTATTATCATTAACTCTATTATAACATCATATTGAAGAAAATCAATGTAGTCATGGGTCATTTATATTATACACTGAATAGTAATAAGAGTAGTATAGTAAGATTGCTTTTAAATTAATATTATACATAAAAAAGGCGGCCCCGAAGGACCGCCTTTAGATGTTAGTTCCAGTTTTCGTGATAGCCACGTTTTGCATAATCTGCAGTAGCTGTGAAGAGAATATCTGTACTGGAGTTAAGTGCTGTTTCAGTGGAGTCTTGTAAAACACCAATGATGAAACCTACACCAACAACTTGCATTGCAATATCATTGGAAATACCAAATAAAGAACAAGCAAGAGGGATTAGAAGTAGGGAACCACCAGCAACGCCAGAAGCGCCACAAGCACCGATAGTAGCAATAACAGATAAAAGGATTGCTGTAGGAATATCTACAATGATACCAAGTGTATGAGCAGCAGCTAATGTCATGATTGTAATTGTGATCGCTGCACCACCCATGTTGATTGTAGCACCCAATGGAATGGATACGGAATACATATCAGGGTTAAGTTTTAAACGTTTTGCTAAATCAAGGTTAACAGGAATGTTTGCTGCAGAGCTACGAGTAAAGAATGCATAGATGGCAGATTCACGCAAACATTTGAATACCAATGGATATGGATTGCGACGAAGGTATACAAAAGATAAAAGCGGGTTTACTATTAATGCTACGAAAATCATAGAACCAAGTAGTAATACGAGTAATTGGAAATAACCAATTAAAGCTTCAATACCATTAGTTGCAATAGAGTCAGCTACGAGGCCCATGATACCAAGCGGAGCAAAGCGGATGATCCAACCTACTACAGTTGTAATAGCTTGAGCGATAGATTCCATTACTTCTTTAGTATTCATTGGTGCATGGCGTAGAGCACCACCGATGATAAGTGCCCAGCCTAAAATGCCGATATAGTTAGCTGTCATTAAGGCTTTCACAGGGTTATCAACAATATTTTTTAAAAGTGTTTTCATTACCTCTACGATACCTTGTGGTGGAGCTGCATCAGCTGCACTAGCTGCAAGGTGTAATGTAGTAGGGAACATAAAGCTTACGACTACAGCAAGCGCTGCAGAAAGGAATGTACCTAATAAATATAATGTGATTACAGAGCCCATACCTGTTTTTTGACCAGAACGGTGTTTACTGATGGCTGCAATTACAAGGAAGAATACGAGAATTGGTGCAATCCCTTTTAAAGCACCAACAAAGAGAACGCCTAATAAAGCGAGTTCATTTGCCAATTCTGGCACGTATAGAGCTGTCAAAATACCAATAATCAAACCTATGATAATTTGTTGGATTAGACTGACTCTATTGATTGATTTTACAAATCGATTCATAGTACACTCCAATACTTAATAAAAACTAATAAAAGACCATGGAAAAGATATCTTTTCGTCATGGACATATGTCATTATACAACGAACATAGCATAGTGGCAATAGAGAATATCCTAGTTATTTATATATAATCAAATTAGGTCTATTTGACTGATATTGATGTTTATTTTGTAATATGCTGGGTTTAATAGTAATAAATATATGGTTTTAATTAAATATGTGCTCACTACATAGTTACTATATATAGTATATATAATAGGATTCTTTTGATAGGAGACATAGTATGATATACTATGCGAGTAAAGAGTTTGACTATAGTTCTTGATTAGTGAAAGGACCATAATGAATACGAAAGAATTTAAAACATATGCAGATAAAGAAGAGTTTGTGCAAGGTGTGTTCTCTAATATTGCTAAGCATTATGATTTGATGAATACAGTCTTGAGTTTTGGCCAAGATTATTACTGGCGCAAATTTTCTGTAAAAGCAATGAATATAGGTCCAAATCAACGAATACTTGATGTAGCTTGTGGCACTTGTGTGTTTACAAAAGAAGCATTGCGTCAAGAACCAACATTAAAAGTAGAGGCTTTGGACTTTAATAGCGAAATGCTTGATCAAGGGCGTGTACGCATTGAAGATGCTGGTTTAATAAATCAAGTTAATCTTGTTCAGGGTGATGCAATGGCATTACCGTATGCAGATAATACATTTGATGCGGCTATGAGCGGTTTTGCAATGCGTAATGTACCAGATATCAAACAGGTATTATCTGAAATGCAA
The DNA here is from genome assembly GCA_934183145.1 of uncultured Veillonella sp. Classification (GTDB taxonomy): domain Bacteria; phylum Bacillota; class Negativicutes; order Veillonellales; family Veillonellaceae; genus Veillonella. The sequence goes on along the minus strand of CAKPSA010000116.1, from coordinate 1,425 downwards.
CGTGTTGTAAAACCAGGTGGAAAAGTAGTTGTATTGGAGTTAGCGAAACCAAGTATGTTTGGCTTTAAACAACTATACAATTTCTACTTCTCCTATATATTACCTATTATAGGTAAATTGAGTAAGGATAACTCCTCCTATGCGTGGTTACCAGAATCCTTACGTAGATATCCTCATCAAAGTGAGATTCTTGAAATTTGGAAATCTTTAGGATATGAAAATGCCACCTATCATGAATTGACAGGCGGCATTGTAGCGGTCCACGAAGGTGTGGTACCAGAAAATTCTATTGTAAATAATAAGTGATATTAGCGTCTTGAGAAACTACTAATGATCCTTTTTCAACAGGTGTAGCAGTTTCGAGAGACGCTTTTAACATTACAGCATTGCGATAGTAACCAGAATCCATGGAACTAGTTTGAGGTGTACTGATAGAAACAGTTTTTACCGGTCCTAATGTGCGTCCAAGGGCTGCAGCAATAACCTCAGCTTTATGGCGGCCGTCTTGAATTGCTTCCGTAGTCAAAGAATCGGATAATTGTTGAGATACATCATTTTGGAAGGATAGATTGTTAATATCATTAGCTCCAACACTAACAGCAGCATCAACAGCTTTGCCAACATTATCAAGGTTGTTGATTTTTACCGTCACGCGATTTGCTACACTGTAACCCGTATTGATTCGTTTGCCTTCTTGATAATCGTTTGTAGGGTTAATAGAAATATTAGATGTGTAAATGTCTTTTTTATCGATGCCTAAATGAGCTAATTTACTAATCAAATCACTCATGATGCGGTCGTTGTTAGATTTAGCAGCATTGATATTAGTATTTTCACTGTTGATGCCAAGTGTTAGAATTGCGTAGTTAGGTGCTACAGAACGAGAGGCTTGTCCTGTAATTTGGATTTCAGAGGTATCAAAGGTACCTTGTGGTGCGGCAAATGCTGCAGTAGCCATAGTTGCACATACAGCGGCAATAGCAACTGTTTTGGATAATAAACGTTTGGATAATTTCATACTCAATCTCCTTACATTATTATAGTAATATTAATAAATACTATAATATAGAATAAAATATAATATAGAACTACATTAAAATACGAAAGTAAATAAGCGAAGCAGCCTATACTACAGCTACATTATACAAAATAGATTGCGTAAAATCAATCATTGGGTTTGAGATTGTAAAATGAAAGGATGATGAAAATTCGTGAAATTGAGAATTAGGGGTTGCCATTATATTTTTGTTATACTATAATATGCATACAGTCGTTCGAGCGACTGTTTCTTAATGAGTGTAGCAATACACTTAGAGGTTCAAAAGAACTTCAAAAAAAAAAGATTATAAAATGTGTTGACACGAAGTTGTTCACATGTTATTATAATCAAGTCGTCAGATGGCGCTGCACTAAAGCGTGAAACTG
>CAKPSA010000115.1 GCA_934183145.1 uncultured Veillonella sp. | reverse complement strand
TCACAGGAACTCGGCTATTAATCCTCTATGTTCCCTACGTTGGCATTATCCAAATCAGGTTATGGGTTAAAGCGTTAGCTTACTCTCAGCCCACTCGTGTGAGCACCCCGTTATGGCTTCATTATAGGCGGTTCAAAGAGAACCGTCAATTCTTTTATTGCATAGATAGTATAATAATGTTATAACTAGAGTATAAAAATATATTGCCACTAGGGGTGCTTTTGCTGAGATTGACCATTCAAAACCCTAGACCTGATCCAGATAATACTGGCGTAGGGAAGTGGAGTGAAACATAATACTAAACTATTACGAGACCATTCCATTTGGAGTGGTCTCGTTTTTATATGTTTGGAGGTATTATGAAAAAACTGATTATTGCTAGTATATGTGTGGCCTTAGGTGTGGTATTGTCAACAACATCTATTCCTGTTGGGCCGGCTCGTATCTTTCCGTTTCAACATATGATTAATGTAATTTTAGCCGTTATAGTTGGTGCAAGATTCTCTGTAGGTGCCGCATTTAGTACATCTTGTTTACGCAATGTATTGGCACTAGGTTCTCCATTGGCCTTTCCTGGTAGCATGATTGGCGCTTGGTTATCTGCGTATTTATATAAAAAATACAACGCTATCTGGGCTGCAGTTTTAGGCGAAATCATTGGTACAGGTCTCATTGGTGCTCTGGTGAGCTATCCAATTGCTAACTTCCTATTAGGTAAAACGTTGGCGTTATTGACCTTGATTACATCCTTCTCTATGAGCTCTGTTGCAGGTGCTTGCATCGGTTTCGTAGTATTACAAATTTTATCTCGTCGTCATCTATTACATAAGGAGGCCTAATGAAACTACATACTGCATTGACAATTGCTGGTACTGACCCAAGCGGTGGCGCTGGCATTATGGCCGATTTAAAATCCTTCCAAAGCCGTAATGTATATGGTATGGCTGTGGTTACCTCTGTAGTGGCCCAAAATACAACAGGTGTACATCATGTAGAACATCTATCCTTAGAAAGTATAGAGAAGCAGTTACACGATGTATATTCAGATATTATGCCTCAAGCCGTTAAGACGGGCATGATTGCTTTACCAGAAATGATGGATCTTATCTATCCCTATGTGAGCAAAAATATCCCATACGTAATGGATCCTGTTATGATTGCTACTAGCGGTGACCGACTTGTATCAGATGAGGCGGTGAATTTCTTAAAATCTAAACTCATTCCTACCGCCACAGTTATTACACCTAATCGCAGCGAGGCTGAGGTTTTAGCTGACATGGCTATTGATTGTGAAAGCGACATAACAACAGCGGCTAATCGTATATTACAAGAGTTAGGCCCTCAAGTGGTGATCATTAAAGGTGGTCATATTGGAGACGATGCAACGGACTATGCTTTCACCAAAGATGGTAGCATACGCACCTGGACGAGCCCTAAATACGATACGGTGCACACACATGGCACGGGCTGTACCTTCTCAGCAGTTATTACGGCGGAACTTGCTAAAGGGCGTGACGTAATGGATGCCATTGGTATTGCGAAGGACTATATCGCTCTTGCTATTAAGCATAATCCAGCGTTAGGACATGGCTGCGGTCCTGTTAATCACATGGCCTATGGTTTATTGGCGAATGGACCTGAAACGATGGATGAGCTCTTGAAAGATGACTAGAGGAGATTGTGATATGACCTATGAAAATCCATATATAAATGGTCAAACTTGGCCTGAACTAAATATATTAGAGACCTTGCGTCAGAGAAATCCTCTCGTTATTTGTATTACCAATGATGTGGTGCGGACCTTTACGGCGAATGGTTTATTAGCTATTGGCGCATCACCTGTGATGAGCGAGTGCAGTGAAGATTTAAAAGACCTCATCGTTCATGCATCGGCCTTACTCATCAATATTGGAACGCTTACACCAGATAAGGTTAGTTACTATAAAGAGGCCATAAAACTAGCGAAGATGCATGAGGTGCCAGTTGTGCTTGATCCTGTAGGCTGTCACGCTGGTGCTTACCGATTATCTGTTGTTTTAGACTTGATTAAGACTGGTGCTATCGCATTATTACGAGGTAACCAAAGTGAAATCAAAGCTATTTATGATGCTTTAAGTCCCGATGATACGGCTAATAATTCTACTGCAGGCAAAGGTGTAGATGGGGCACAAGTTGAGGATAGTGCTGTTATTGCCTATCGTCTGGCACGTCTTATCAACTGTCCTGTGGTAGCAACGGGGGAAGAGGATTATGTTTCCGATGGAACTCGGGTATTTGCAGTACCACATGGACACCCTATTATGACATCTGTAACGGGGACGGGCTGTTTATTAGGCGCTGTGCTAGCAGCCTTCTTTAGTGCCTATTATCCATGTAAAGATAGCGTATCTATCGGTGAATTCCTCGCCTATGTACTGGCTTACTACGGCCTTGCTGGCGAACGTGCAGTGCAGGTAAGTGGCATAAAGCCTGGTAGCTTTAGTGTAGCCTTTATGGATGCCTTATATACAGTAGATGATGCGGTGCTTATGGCAGAAAATCATATACGCTCTGTAGTGGTACCTGATCAATTACAAGTATATTTCATTGGTGGCACTCAAGATGTAGGTCTTAATGAAAATCGCTTGCTAAGTGTCGTAGAAGAGGCTTGTCGAGGTGGTGTGACCTGTTTCCAATTTAGAGAAAAGGGAATGGGCACTTTAGAAGGACAACAGAAATTAGAGTTAGCCCAACAATTACAACAAATCTGTGCGAAGTACAATGTACTCTATATTATCAATGATGATGTAGACTTAGCAGTGGCCGTTAATGCCGATGGCGTTCACGTAGGACAGGAGGATATGTGCCTAGAAGAGGTACGCCATCTTGTAGGCCATAAGGTAGTTGGTATTTCCATTCACTCTGTGGAGGAATTACATAAGACCGATGTAGTCTATGCCGACTGTGTAGGTGTAGGGCCAATGTATGCCACAAGTAGTAAACCTGATGCACAAGAACCATGCGGACCAACTCGAATTACTGAACTACAAGCAGAAGGGTTAACACTACCATGTGTTGGCATTGGGGGAATTACCTTAGATAATGCGAGACCCGTACTTGAAGCGGGAGCCTGTGGTGTGGCCATCATATCTGCGATAGCTCATGCAGATAATCCTTATGAAGCAGTACAACAGTTTAAAGAACACAACCTTAATAGCAAATAGAACACAAAAAAAGACGATGACCTAAGTCATCGTCTTTTTTGTTAAGGAAGTTGTTAGTACTTACTGTAAGAATATATTGTACTTACAGGTATGTTTAATTTAAATCTGTACTTACAGGTTGTTAGTTTAGTTAGTGTCGTACTTACAGATTAGATGGATTCCACGAAACGGTGGAAGAAAGCTTGTGGGTGAGCACATACTGGGCAAAGTTTTGGAGCTTCTTCACCAACATGTACGTAACCGCAGTTAGCGCAGATCCAAGCAACTGGTTCGTCGTTGTGGAATACTTTGTTACCAGATACTTGAGCTGCTAATGCAAGGTAACGAGCTTCATGACGAGCTTCGATTTTACCAACTTCGCGCATTTGGTATGCGATTTTAGCAAAGCCTTCTTTTTCAGCTTCGTCAGCGAAATCTTTGTACATTGTAGTGTGTTCGTAGTTTTCACCAGCTGCTGCATCACGAAGGTTAGCTTCGATATCGGAAGATACGTCGCCACCATGAAGAGCTTTGAACCACAATTTAGCATGTGCAGATTCGTTGTGAGCTGTTTCTTCGAAATAATCAGCGATTTCGTTCATGCCAGCTTTACGAGCTGCTGCTGCGTAG
>CAKPSA010000114.1 GCA_934183145.1 uncultured Veillonella sp. | reverse complement strand
GCACTAACCCCTGAGTTCTATGTTGATAAAACGGTGGCCGTACATGTTGTGCTCGATGGTAAAACTCCGTTTAGAACAGTAACGAATACGTATTTATCCAATGGTGATACTATCGTAAAAACAGATGATACAAAGGCTGTTCTAGCTGTTTTACAAGGGGCTAAGGCCATTGTTACGACTCAAACAAAAGAACTAATAGAAGCATTAGGTGACGAGTCACCAGCTGAAATCTCTTTGTTTAATAATGATAACACTGCACGTATTCATGATATGTCTCTTCTAGCATACTTGTTAGATCCTACGCGTACTAACTACGGGTATCTATATTTAACGGAACGTTTTTCTGTGCCTAGTATTGCCAGCGGTAGCGTAGATGTAGAGTGTGTATCTATGGTGAAAGCTTTACTTGCTATGAACGATGTGGCTTGTGAATCTGCTCGACGTGAAGAGTTATGGTCTTTATATGAAACTATTGAGTTGCCATTGATTCATACATTAGTAGTAATGGAGAAAAATGGTATATACATTGATACAAATAAACTGGCTGAAACGACAGCTCGCTTTAAAGAGGAATTAGCTCAAGTACAACAAGAGATTTATGATTTGGCAGGTGAAACTTTCAACATAAACTCTCCTAAACAGCTAGGTGTTATCTTATTCGAAAAGATGAACTTACCAGTTATTAAGAAGACTAAGACTGGATATTCTACGGATGCTGAAGTACTTGATATGCTTCGTAATGAAAGTCCAATCGTGGAAAAAATCTTGGCATACCGTTCTGTTGCTAAGTTAGTTTCTACCTACTTAGAAGGCTTAGCAGTTCTTATTAATGATAAGACTAAGCGTATTCACACTACCTTTAATCAAATGGTTACAGCTACAGGCCGTTTGAGCTCTTCTGATCCTAATTTACAAAATATTCCTGTTCGTACAGAAAAAGGCCGTGAAATTCGTGCTTTATTCTATCCGGGTGCAGGATATGACACATTAGTGAGTGCCGATTATTCTCAAATTGAGTTACGTATTTTAGCGCATCTTTCTGGCGATGAAGCTTTGATTAAAGCATTCGTTGATGGTAAGGATATTCACCGTTTTACTGCGGCAGAGGTGCTAGGTAAAGCTCAAGAGGATGTAACAAGCGAAGAGCGTTCTCATGCAAAGGCTATTAACTTCGGTATTATTTATGGTATTTCTGACTTTGGCTTATCTAGAGACCTCGGTATCACACGGGGAGAAGCTAAAAACTATATTGATTTATACTTTAGCCGTTATCCTAAGGTTAAAGAGTACATGGATCGTATGGTTCAAGAGGCCCATGAAACTGGTAAGGTTAGAACCATGTTCGGCCGTCAACGTGAATTGCCAGATATTAATAGCCGCAACTTTAACCGTCGCTCTTTTGCTGAACGTACGGCGATGAATACACCAATTCAAGGTACGGCCGCAGATATTATTAAGTTGGCTATGAACCAAGTTGAGCAAAAGTTAGAAGCAGGAAACTTTAAATCTCGACTTTTATTACAAGTACATGACGAACTTGTATTAGAAGTGGTGAATGATGAATTAGAGGCTATCGAAGAATTATTACGTTCTACCATGCAATCCGTTGTAGAATTACATGTTCCTCTAATTGTAGATGTGCATCATGCTGAGAACTGGGCATTGGTAAAATAGTTTAATTGATAGTATTACGTGTTAGAAGGTATATATGTTTAAAATAGGCTTAACTGGTGGTATTGCATCAGGCAAGAGTACAGTCCTTACCTATTTTAAGGACAAAGGAATACCCTATATCGATGCTGATATTGTAGCTCGCGAAGTAGTAGAGCCAGGGACTGAGGGCTTAAAGGCCATTGTAGATACCTTTGGTTCTAATGTTTTACAGGATAATGGCACACTCAATCGTGAAGCGCTTGGTGCTATAGTCTTTCACAATAAAGAAAAACGACAATTATTAAATAGCTGTCTAAAAACGCATATACGCAATCGTATTATGGAATTGACATCTCAATATGAACAAGGAAATACGCCAATTTTAATCTATGATATTCCATTACTCATCGAAGGGGAATGGTATACCATGATGGATGAGGTATGGCTCGTATATGTGAATGAAACGACTCAAATCGAACGTTTAATGAGTCGTAATGGATATACGAGAGAGGATGCTCTTGCGCGAATAAATAGTCAGATGCGCCTTGATGACAAGCGTGCCTATGCAGATGTAATCATTGATAATAATGGTACACCTTCTGATTTAATAGCTCAATTAAATACTATTTGGGGCGAGCGTATTGAGTCAGTTTTGCAAAAATCAAAATGATTGTTTGTTATGTACCAAATTTGGTATATAAAAAATAGTATTAAATGGTATAATAAGCCCATAAAATTTAGTATGATAGTAACCTAATATTTAGTGGGTTACTATATTGTACCCATATTAAAATAGTATAGGGATTGAGTAAGGAAAGGGGGATTTATGAAACGTGCAACGGCAACGGCGTTATCGTGCGTCGTACTTGGGTGGTTTTATTTTACTCATTTAGATGATCCTATAGCGCGTCAAGTCGCGTACCCCTTTAACTATAGAGATGTAGTGATGGCTGCAGCTGAGAAGGAAGAGGTTCCACCATCCTTGGTGGCAAGTGTTATTTTAGCTGAAAGTAAATATAAGAATACTGCGGAATCTGAAACAGGAGCTCTTGGATTGATGCAACTTATGCCAGATACAGCGCGTTGGGTAGCTCAACAAGTGGGACATGGCAACTATACAGACCGTCAGTTAAAAGAGCCTGAAACTAATATTGAGTTAGGAACATGGTACCTAGGTCATTTATTAAAGGAATTTAATGGTGATGAGGTACAAGCGTTAGCTGCGTATAATGCAGGACGAGGTCACGTTGAATCTTGGCTCAATGAGAATAAATGGAATGGCATGGTTGATACCATACCTTTTCCTGAAACGCGTAGCTATGTAAAAGCTGTATTGCAGTATCAAGAGAAATATGAGGCATTATATGGAAAAGATTATTGAAGCTTGCAAAGCGTTAGATTATTCATGGCTGCCTCAGCAGATTGAGGAGTTTTACTTAGTCGTATCCAATGAATCTGATTACGCTGTGCTACTTGAACGCCTTACAGCAGGTGAAGAGGTATTAAAAGTACCTATTTTCCATTATCAAAATGATTTGGGGTGGCGGTGGTCTGCCTTATATGATAAAGAGGTAGATGACTATACGGTTCATATTGAAATGCCACTTTTTTCCTTTGTTGATATTTCTTTTGTACGTGCTGATTTAGAGTCGTTCTGGAAGGGGTTACAAGAGCGCTGTGTCAAAGGTTTGACTAATATGTTAATCGAGCCAGCAAATAATTTTACCTTTACGTATCGTCGCCGAGGAATACCTGAATGGGATTTTTCCGAGGTCATGCCTAAAGAACTAGAAGGCTTTGTATGTGATGTAGATCCAGCTCACGGAATTCGGATGATTAATGGTTCGTTTATTATTGGCGAGTATCGTAAGATGGACGAATGTACAGGATTATTGCTATATTATAACGAATTGCGTGATGAATATTTCGCAGAGCTTCGTTATAAAAACTATCCTGAAATAGATCATCATCTAGACGCTAAAAATTTAGATGAGTTAACCACTGTTCTACGTGATCATTTAGGACCAATTTTAAAAGGGTTAAATGAACGGGTTGACTAATAATTGTAAAATGTGACTATGCTATTTTTTTGAGTTATTTTATATTTATATAAAATAATCTAAGTGGGAATGTTTGGTTAAAGCCCATAAGAAAGCGTAGAATTTGTATATACACAGTAAATGTGATATACTATATATGACTTTTATATAAATCTT
>CAKPSA010000113.1 GCA_934183145.1 uncultured Veillonella sp. | reverse complement strand
CTACAGTTACGATGTTGAAGGCTAACAATACAGCGAAGGCTGGATGGATATTACCAAACATGGAATATACAAAGCCGAAGATTTTAGGTGTAATGAATGCACCGTATGCAGCCACAGCAGCTACGAAGCCTGTGATTAAAGAGGAAAGCAATGGATTGCCGAATACGTGAGGAATCATACGGAATGTAGCACCAGTTGCGAAACCACAGCATACGAATGTCAATACGGACATAGCGAAGAAGAATGGGAAGTTGTGCATATCTACGCCAACTGCGATCAATGCAGTGGAAGCACATAAACCGAGAAGGCTAACAAAGGTAACTTTTGTACCGCTGTTAATTTTATCTGCTAACCAACCACCTACAGGGCGAAGAGCACCTGCTACAAGGGGACCAACGAATGCGATAGAAGCAAATGGTACTTCTGGGAATTCTTTACCTACTAATAGGCCAAGTGCTGCTGCATAACCAGAGAAGGCACCGAAGGAACATGTATATAATAATGTAAGCGCCCAAGTGTGTTTGTTACCAAAGATTTGTACAAGGTTTTTAGGATTTGGTTTTTCTAATGGCAAGTTATCCATAAAACGTGTCATCAATGCAAGGATAACAACGAGTGGTACGATCCACATGAAAGCTGCATTGGCAAGGTATACTGCGTTACCTTTGATGATAGCTGGTGTTACACCGAATACGCTACCTAGTGCAGCAGAACCCATAGCGAATGGAGCTAAGAAGTAGATTACAGAAATACCAAGGTTACCAACGCCACCGTTGATACCAAGGGCTGTACCTTTTTCGGATTTAGGGAAGAAGTTGCCGATGTACGCCATGGAGGACGAGAAGTTGGCGCCTGCTAAACCGATGAGGGCAGTTAAGATCATAAATGTCGTATAAGAAGTTGTTGTATCTTGAACGGCAAAGCCAAGCCATACAACAGGAACTAATAAAATAAGTGTGGAAATAAATGTCCAGTTTTTACCACCGATCAATGCTGGCATATAGGTATATACGAAACGCAATGTAGCACCTACGAGGCCTGGCAAGGCAGCTAAAGTAAATAATTGATCTGTTGTGAAATTAAAGCCTGCACCGTTAAGCTGTGCTGCAATGGTTGCCCACAAGTACCATACGCAGAATGAAAGTGTTAGTGCGATTGTGGATATAACCAAGTTTTGTTTAGCAATTTTTTTACCAAACTTTTCCCAAAATTCTGGATTTTCTGGTTGCCAATTAGCCACAATTTCGCTACGGCTTGCCCCTACTTGAGGCATTTTTAGTTCGCTCATTTTGAACTTCTCCTTACTGAAAAACTATACATGCAATGAAGACAAGGAAGATACAACTAAGGTCCTTTGTATATAAATATTGCAATCTATAATAAAAAACTATAGAAAATATTCGATTAACGGAAAGAACTGAGTTATAATTATTGTATCAACAAAATTTGCAATGTCTTATATCACAAATATATTATATATTGTAAAAATTTTTGTGAATGTGACATAAAACACACATATTCTGAAATTAATAAGTTATAATAATCTCGTATATACAAAAAAGTATATAATACATGTACTTTTACTATAAATAGATTAGTATAACTAATGGATTTTATCTTAAAAGTGCAATGGAGTGGTGAAGGTATGGATAAAAATTTAATTAACCAATTACTTGCTTTGCCGGGCGAGGAACTCCATCTTAAAAAAGGTGATTTTCTCTTCCACGAGGGGGACAAGGCAGAACACTTTTACGTAGTGTTAAAAGGTAGAATGAGCATTAAGAAGTTCGAATCTAGTGGACACATTTTTGCGTTGCGTCTAGTCGGTCCGAATAATGTAATTGGTGAGGTTCCGTTGTATGAGGAGAACACAAGAACGTATGTGTTCAACGCCATCGCTCGGGAGGATTGCTCTGTTTATTCTCTTCGCTATGATGTGTTAGAGGCTGCTATTGCAAAAGACCATTCGTTGGCTATTGCAATGATGAAGATTTATACATTACATATGCGACGTCAACAGGCAAAATACCGAGACTTGCTGTTATATGGCAAGAAGGGAGCATTTTATTCTACCTTGTTGCGCTTAGCCAATAGTTATGGTGTAGAGCGCGAGGATGGTATCTTTATCGATATCGCCCTAACAAATCAAGAGTTGGCTGAATTTGCTGCCACATCAAGAGAAAGTTTAAATCGCATGCTAAGTGAGTTGCGTAAGTTGGGCTATGTAGCCTATGACAAACACCATCTAGTAATCTGTGATTTTGATGCTTTAATCGGATTGCTTGATTTAGAGGTTGATAATATTGACCCTAATATTAGTAATATCGAATAACAGGATTTTCTCCCTTGTGTTAGCTCAGCTAGCGCAAGGGATTTTTTTGTAGTTTTGAAGGAGGACACGAGATGAGCTTGTTGTCTCAAAAGTTTAAGTTTCTTCGGAAGAAGAACGTATCTCCAAGCGGCCATCAAATAACTGAAGATGGCGGTCGCGAGTGGGAAAATTTTTATCGTGACCGTTGGTCTTACGATAAAGTTGTCCGCACAACGCATGGCGTAAACTGTACTGGTTCTTGTAGCTGGAATATTTACGTAAAAAATGGTGTTGTAGCGTGGGAAAATCAGGCTACTGACTACCCTGAAACACCAGATGATATGCCGGATTACGAACCACGTGGGTGCCCTCGTGGTGCGACATTCTCTTGGTATCTCTATAGCCCATTGCGCGTAAAATATCCGTATGTACGCGGCGAATTGGCTGAGCTTTGGAGAGAAGCGAAAAAGCATGCTAAGAACCCAATCGAAGCTTGGAAATCTATTGTAGAAGATCCTGAAAAAGCGAAAAAATACAAATCTGCCCGTGGTATGGGTGGCTTTGTGCGCTCCACATGGGATGAAGCAACAGAAATTACTGCTGCATCCTTATTATATACTGCGAAAACATACGGCCCTGACCGCAACGCTGGCTTCTCTGTAATTCCAGCGATGTCCATGTTGTCTTATGCAGCAGGTGCACGTTTCCTTAACTTAATGGGTGGTACACCATTGTCCTTCTATGACTGGTATGCCGATTTGCCACCTTCCAGCCCTCAAGTTTGGGGTGAGCAAACAGATACTCCTGAATCTGGTGACTGGTACAATGCTGGTTACATCATGACTTGGGGTTCCAACGTACCATTGACTCGTACGCCAGATGCTCACTTCTTGACAGAGGTTCGTTACAAAGGTACTAAGGTTGTATCCGTATCCCCTGACTATGCGGAATCCACAACTTCTTCCGATGCATGGCTTAATGTAAAAGCCGGCACTGATGCGGCTCTTGCTATGGCAATGGGTCACGTTATTTTAAAAGAATATTATATCGATAAAGAAACTCCATACTTCAAAGAGTATGCAAAAGAGTTTACTGATATGCCATTCCTTGTACGCGTTGAAGATATCAATGGCACTGTACAACCAGGCCGTTTCTTGAATGCTAAGGACTTAGGCCGCCAAGAGGAAGGCGCAGACTTCCAAATGGTATTGATCGATGAAACAACAAATGAAATCGTTATTCCTAACGGTACGATGGGCGAACGTCACACAAATCCACAAAAATGGAACTTACGTCTTGAAAACCGCGATACAGGGGCTAAAATCGACCCTCGTTTATCCGTGTTTGATCAACGTGAAGATGTGACTGTTGTTAAGTTGCCATACTTTGGTGATGAAGAGCACGAAGGCGTAATTGAACGTGCTATTCCTACAATTACAGTACAAACTGTTGATGGTCCTGTAAAAGTAACTACAGTATATGACCTCATTCTTGCTAACTATGGTATCGACCGTGGTATCGGTGGTGAAGTAGCTAAAGCTTACACTGATGACACTCCTTACACACCTACATGGCAAGAAAAAATCACTGGCGTAAAAGCAGATATCGCTATTG
>CAKPSA010000112.1 GCA_934183145.1 uncultured Veillonella sp. | reverse complement strand
AGTTCATAACCTATTATTGTGATATGAATTAAAAGAGGTGTATTATGAATATTCCATTCTTTACAGATTACCTCATGCTAAGCAATCCATTAAGTATCGGTATTATCGTAGTGTTTGTGCTCGCGTTAATCGGTATTTATGCTTTGCAACGTAAGGGCACATCCTTTGGTAATCTCGTTATTATTGGTACTATTGTTGGTGCCGTACTTGGTATTGCTATTCAAATTATTGCAGGGTTCCCAGATGATCCTTCTAAAGTGGTTTACATCAAGGAAAGTACGAAGTGGTTCTCCCTTGTGGGTGGCGGCTTTATTGATTTGATCCGCATGCTGGTTATTCCTATTGTATTTATTTCCATTGTACATGTTATTTTGCACATGGAAGCAGGTGCAAATCTTAAGAAACTAGTGGTTGCCATGGTTTCTACAAATCTTGGCATGGTAGCCGTTGCTGCTATCGTTGGTCTTATCTTGGGTAATGCTTTCGGCTTAGGTCAAGGCTTTGATATTGTTGAATCTGGTAAAAAGATTCGTGAAATTAAACCAATGGTTGATACATTCCGTGCGTTGATTCCAAGTAACCCAATTCAAGCGGCAGCTGAAACAAATGTTATCGGCATCGTAGTATTTGCAATCATCTTGGGCAGTGTTGCTCGCTTGTTGAAGAAAACAGGCACAAATAGTATGGAAATCTTTACAAAGCTATTTGATGAGCTTCACCAATTAATTTCTTGGGTTGCAGACTTCATTATCGGTCTTATGCCATACGGCGTAGTTGCTTTATTGGCATCTACATTGGCAACACGTGGTTTGCAAGCTATCTTAGATATGGGCCTATTCGTAGTATTGCTTTACGTTGGTCTTTTGATTATGTTCGTTGTTCAAGCTATCTTGATTTCTAGCTTCGGTTACAACCCGATTACATACTTCAAAAAAGCAAAAGCTCCACTCTTGTTAGCTTTTACATCTCGTTCCTCTATGGGCGTATTGCCATTAACTGTTGAAACATTGACAAAACGTCTTGGCGTAAATGCTACAACAGCAAATACAGTAGCATCCTTCGGTACTACTGCAGGCATGCAAGGTTGTGCCGGTGTGTTCCCAGCACTTGTTGTTGTGTACATCTCTAACGTAGCGGGTATCCCATTTGATTTGACTATGTACATTATGAGCGTTATCGTTATCGCTATCGGTTCCGTTGGTATCGCAGGTGTTCCTGGTACAGCTACAATGGCTGCATCTGTATCCCTTAGCGGTACAGGTCTTGGTGCATACTTCACATCCATCAGCCCAATCCTTGCTATCGATCCATTGATCGACATGGGCCGTACATGCTTGAACGTATCTGGTTCCTTAACAAATGCTCTCGTAGTAGATAAAATTATGGGGACTATCGATAAAGATGCCTATAACAATCCTAATGAAGGTCGTGTCTAATTCTAGACCATAGAACTGACTTGAAAGAATAGATAGTTAACATTAAAACTAAACTAAAAGAACAGTCTTCGGACTGTTCTTTTTTTGTTTTAAAATCTACTCTATGATGATTCAGTTCTTATTAAAAGTGATTATTATTACAGATTGTAAAGCATATTATTTGTAATTGATATTAAAATTGTGAGCTTGGCTACTAACATACGTATGCGTGTATGGTATACTAACCAATACAAAGTTTTGTATTATGCTTAATAGATATAAGCCAAGAGGGTAATAGTATGATTACACAAGAATTGAAAGATCGATTAATTGCAGACTATCCAAAGTTTGAAGATATGACGCATAAATTCTATAAGAAAGAAATGTCTATTGCGGACTATAAAGGCCAATCTGGGGCCTATGGTAGTTACGCTGAACGCGGTGCAAACTCTGGTATGAGCCGTTGGCGCTTTAATGGGGGACGCATGACTCGTCAGCACATGCAGTTTTTAGCTGACTCTATCCGTAAATATAATTTACAACACGTACATTTCACTACCGGCCAATGTTTACAAATGCATGGCCTCGATGGTGATACAATTTTAAACCTCTATAAAGAATGTTATGATCACGGTATCTATAATCGCGGTGCTGGTGGCGACAATCCAAATGTGGTAGCTAGTATTTTGCGCGGTATTGACCCTCGTGAAACGTTAGATATTACGCCATATGCAACGGCTATTAGCGAGTTCCTTCTAGAGCAAATGTTCTACATCAAAATTCCTCGCAAATTTAAAATGGGTATCGATAATGGATTCGATAGTACGCCTCATGCTACGTTCAAGGACCTTGGTTTCAATTTAACAAAACACAATACCTTTGATGTATACGCTTGTGGTGGTATTGGCCCAAATCCTCGCATTGGTATTCCTGTAGCGCACGATGTGGCGCCTGAGGATGTTTTGTACCATGTGAAAGCTATGCTTATGGTCTTTGCTAACCATGGAAATTTCAAAAATCGTGGTAAGGCTCGTACTCGCTACATGCCTGCTGAAATGGGTGGGGCGGAAGCTTTCATCAAGACCTATGAAGAAACATTGGCTATGGTGAAAGAAGTTGAACAATTAACAATTAATCCTGCTGATTATGCTTATGAAATTACAAAAACAGGTAAGCGTGATAATTCTGTGGAAAACGATCGCATTCATCGTCAAAAGCAAGAAGGTTTATACTACGTAGAATACCATCCTGCAGGTGGCGATGCTAATGTAGAACACCTATTGGCAGCCCTTGACTATGCTGTAACACTCGATCAAGTAGAAGCGCGTATTGCACCAGACCAAGCATTGTTCTTTATCAACCTTACCGCAGATGAAGCTCGTAAAATCGCGGAATTAACAGATGACAGCGCTGAAAATGATTTCCGCCGTTCTGTATCCTGTGTAGGCTCCACAGTATGTCAAATCGGCATGCAAGATTCTAATGGTCTGTTGAAAGATATCTTTAAACACCTTGAAGAAAAAGGGGTAGACACAAGTAAACTACCTCGTCTACACATCTCCGGCTGTCCACACTCCTGTGGTACACACCAAATCGGTGAAATTGGCTTCCATGGTGCGGTAAAATTAGTAGATAAAAAACCTACAGTAGCCTTTATCCTCGTAGACGGTGGCTCAGAACACATGGGCTCCGAAAACTTCGGTAAAATGGCAGGCAATATCGTAGCCACAAAAATTCCAGAATTTCTAGAAGCCTTGGCAAACATCCTCAACCAATCCCCAGAACCAGACTTTGGTACATGGAGAATGACACACAAAGCGGAATACATGGAACTGATAAAAGCATTTGAGTAAATACACTCTCCGCTTGTGATGGGGCTCCAGTATTTGAGCAGATATTATGTCGTTTGCTATGGGGCCCCGTTTCACTACGACAACTTAATTAAAAATAAAACTAGGTATCTCCTTGCTCCGTCCTTCGTAAAGTCGCTGCAGAAATACCTAGTTTTATTTTTATAACACCTGCTATGAATTAGTCCCATAGCAAACAACATCTACTACTTAATATACAGAAGTCCCCATCACAAGCTACATTTGATCTTTACTCAATATGCTTTTATGTGATGGGAAAGGGGTTAGAAAAGTAGGTATCTCCTTGGTCAGTCCTTCGTAAAGTCGCTGCAGAAATACCTAGTTTTATTTTTATAACACCTGCCATGAATTAGTCACATAGCAAACAATATCTACTACTTAATATACAGAAGTCCCATCACAAGCTACATTTGATCTTTACTCAATATGCTTTTGTATGATAGGGAAAGGAAGAGACTAGCCTTCGGCTAGTCTCTTCCCCTACGGTGGGGGTGGCGCCACTACTCTAAAGCCTATTATAGGGTATAAAATTTTAGTGTTTTCTAGATTTATTTTATAGATCAATTGTAATGGTGCTTGAGGTTGCTTATAACTTGATTATATTAACCTTTTGGATGGGACATCTTTACAAATAGAGTGATAAAAAAGTAAGGATGCGCTTGTGCAGCGACTTTGCGAAGGACG
>CAKPSA010000111.1 GCA_934183145.1 uncultured Veillonella sp. | reverse complement strand
ACATCGTATTCTGCTCCTTCCTCTAATTCAACTTTAATGCCTGCTGCACGTGCTTTATCAACAACGCGTTGTGCACGTACTACGATAGGACCATCGATCATTTTGCCATCTACGGAGATTACGCCTTTATTGTTGCGCAATGCATCAGCATAGCTGTTCAATACTTTAACGGAATGAGCGATTTCTTTTTCGTCAGGAGTGAATACTTCGTGGATAATTTTGATTTGGCTTGGGTGGATACAAGATTTACCATCATAGCCCAAAGCTTTAATGAATTCAACTTCTTCGCGGAAGCCTTGAGGGTCTTTCACATCGGAGAATACAGTATCGATTACACGGATACCTGCTTCGCGTGCTGCATGAAGGATTGTTTGACGAGCGAACAACAATTCAACAGCTGGTTTATGTTTACCTGTACGAAGGTCAGCACGGTAGTCTTCAGCGCCAAGAGCGATAGCAACTACGCGAGGACCGTGGCAGATTTCACGAACATTGTACAAGCCACGAACGGATTCGATAGCTACGATAATGTTGATTGTACCTTCTGGCCAGCCGTTAGCTTTTTCTACTTCTTCAATTTTCTTCGCTACGATTTCAACTTCAGAAACATCTTCAGTTTTAGGTAAACGAATCATATCAGGTTTAGCTGGAACGATTACATCTAGATCGTCATAGCCATAAGGAGTTTGTGTAGGATGGTTGATACGAACAACTGTTTCTCCACGGAATTTACGGGATTTCAATGCTTCTGCAGTCAAAAGACGAGCTGTGTCTTTTTCTGTTACAGGAACGGAATCTTCGATGTCGATCATGATGGAGTCAGCACCGTGAATGTCAGCACTGTTAATCATTTTTGGTGTATTACCAGGTACGAACATCATAGAACGAGACAAGCGTTTTTTAGCAGCCTCTGTTAATGGGTTTGTTTTAACTTCTGGGAATGTTTTATCGTTAGCCATTATGCTTTGCTCCCCCTTTCCAATGCGCCTAATACGCGAGCTTTAATTGTGTAATCCCAAGCATTTTTATCTTGTACGATTACTTTTACGCCATCAAAACCAGCTTCTTTCACTGTGTTCAAGATAACGGATTTAATTTGGTCGCCGTATTGGCGGATAACTTTGGATGTTAATTCGATTTCGATACCGCTAGCAATCGGTTCAACCGTTACTAATGCATCATTTTTTTCATCGAAGCCAGCTTGCGCAGCTTTTACTAATTTTGCCATGTTGCACCCTTTCCTTATGAAACATTTATAAACCCAAATCTGTACAGGCTCGTCGCGAGAGCCTATACAGACATTGAATACGATTAATTAAATTCTAACACTCCATTGTGAAAGTTTCATATTACATGAAACCAACGATTTTCCACCAAGGGATACCGATTACGTAGTTCAATACTAAACATACAACAGCGGAGATGAGACCAACTGTCCACCAGTCTTTTACATTGTTGTAACCAGCGGAGAAGATGATTGGACCAGGAGCTGCACCGTAGTGAGTTACGGAACCACCATAAGAGTTTGTACCGATCATGATGAAAGCAAGTAATGTAGGATCGATACCTGCGTTGATACCTACGATCAAGAATACTGGAAGCATCGCGGAGATGTATGCAGTACCAGATGCGAAAAAGTAACGAACAGCAACGGAAATAACAGAGATAAGAATAAGCATCATGAATGGATCTAAACCGAAGTTCATATGAGTTTCTAAGAATTTAGCTAACCATTCGAAGAATTTACCTTTAGTCAATGCAGAGGATAAGCCCAAGATACCGCCGAACCAAATCAATGTGTTCCAAGCAGCTTTTGTTTTAAGCAAATCATCCCAAGTAATAATGCCACATACAAATGTAGCAATCATAGCAACGATAGCTACTGCAGTAGCATCAATTTTGATACCAAATGTTGGTAAAACCCAACCTGCAATCGCAAGAAGTGCGATGGCGATAAGGCCTTTTTCAGACGCTTTCATAGGTCCTAATTCAGCCAAACCGTCCGCCGCAATTTTCTTGTTATCGATTTCTTTTACAGAAGGACGTTCATACATGTAACCAATAAGTGGAATAAGCATTAACATAATGAAACCAGGTACGAACATAGCCAATGCCCATTGGCCCCAGTTCAAGGATACACCTGTCAATTTAGTAATGAAGTCCAATGCCAATAAGTTTGGCGCCATTGCTGTAGCGAATAGGAAGGAAGTTACCTTTGTTGCGAAGTAACCGTTCTGTAAGAGGTAAGCACCTGCTTTTTTGGCAGTTTCACCAGGATAAGAACCAACCGCTTCAGCAATAGACAAGTTGATTGGATATACGATACCAGCCGCACGAGCTGTGTTGGAAGGTGTTGCTGGGGACAAGATCAAGTCAAGGAATGCAGTTACATAACCAAGACGAAGTGTAGTGCTACCAAATGCACGAACCAAGTGGTACGCAATACGGTGACCAAGGCCAGTTTTACCAAACGCAACGGATAATGCGAAGGCTGCGAAGATCAACCATAATGCTGTATTGCTGTAACCAGCTAATACGTCTTTTGTGTTGCTCAATAAAATAGAAGATGTAGCAACACCTAATAATACCGTGATAGGAACTGGGAATGGTTTTAATACCAAGCCCACGATAGTTGCTAAATAAATACCAAATAATTGCCATACTTGTGGTTTGAGACCTTCTGGTGTGCCACCAAACCATGCAATTGCGACGATGGCAGCCATAACGGCAACGCGCCATAATTTGTCTTTCATGTGTGTCTTTACCTTTCTTAACTAACTTAGGCATACATAAAATCATCTAGTCTTTAACAACCTAACTGCTCGCGACGTCAGTTACATTGATGAAGTCTACACTCATTATAAATGTTTAAAAGAATTATGAAAAATAGATTACCTTTATAGGGGTTATAAAAACTTTTATACCTACTATTCATACTTTTTATGCATTTTGAGTATAGAATTGCAGCCCAAAATGAAAAAAATGCATGTATACGTCCCCAAAGGGGGTATACATGCACTTACATGGTACTGCCTTGCTCTTTCGAGACATCTTTATTATGACCTATTATATCGAAAAAGTCTAATACTGAATTGGCATGCATAAGTACCGACCTATGCTTTATATTCTCTAAAAATACTATTATCTACTACGGTATGTTTTTTATAGTAATCCCGAACATACTCAATAAATGTTTTAACCACTACAAGATTTTCTGCATCCTTTGTGTACACCATATTGGTATCACGGGTAATGTACGTACCATCTTTGCTACGCAATGGACTTACGTAAATATCTCTATCCTTGCAAGATCCAAGGCCCATATAGGTCAAGATGGACCAACCTAGTCCTGCGCGCACAAAGTGGCGGCATGTACTCATAGAATTTACATCCATCGCAACACTAGGTGGCTCTTCAAAATGTTCGGCACACCAGGTTTCAATAATATTTGCCACTGATGCATCCGTCTGATACTTAATAAATGGTACCTTCTCAAGAGATTCAGGAGGTACTAATTCTTTATAAACCAAGCAATATGGTTCCTCCAATAGTAGTTCAGACTTACCAGACACATCATAACCACCACGAGCAAAGGCAACCATACAGTCACCCGTATTAAACATTTTTACCACTTGATGGCTGAAAGCCGTCTTAACTTGTATATGCACGTCCGGATACTGTTCCCGAAAAGATTGTAGCAAGGAAGGCAATTCATAATCTGCAAAGTTGATGGATGATGCAATCTTTAAGGTTCCTTGAATCTTACCAGAAGCAGAATTCATAGCATTTTCTAAAGCCTCTTGATCTTGCATCATTCTTTTACAATAATCATAGAAAATCTCGCCTTGTGCCGTAAGAGCAATCCCTTCAGCAGTTCGTAACAACAGAGAATGGCCCAAGGCTTTTTCCATATGGCGCAACCGATAACTAAGCGCTGGTTGCGATAAAAATAACTTTTCTGCAGCCCTTGTAATATTGCCTTCATCGACAAC
>CAKPSA010000110.1 GCA_934183145.1 uncultured Veillonella sp. | reverse complement strand
CATATGTCCCTCCTATTTCCCGCTCAACTGAGCCACTAACTTAGATTTCAATTCATCCATGGATTTGCAATAGCCTAGAGATGGTACCGCTAGTGAAAGTTCCACACTTGGCGGTTTTGTAAGGCCTAAGTCTTGCAATTCGTCTGTAGATTTCTTGAACAATTCTTCTGGACTGCCATCAAAGGCAACTGTTTGGTTACCCATGATGAGAGCACGACTACATTCGCTAGCCATGATTTCCATATCATGTGTAATGAGAAGGATCGTAATACCTTCTTGATTAAGTTGTCGCAATAACGCTAACAACTCTTTAGTTTCCTTACCATCTTGACCACTTGTTGGTTCGTCAAGGATGAGGATTTTAGATTGCATCGCTAATGCAGAAGCGATAGCAACGCGTTGCTTTTCGCCACGGCGCAATGTTGGAGGATACGCTTCACGTAAGTGAGCGATGCCTGTGCGCTCCAACACTTCATCGACGATTTGTTTCACTTCGGATTTACTACGTCCCAAGGACTCCGGACCAAAAGCAACCTCTGTGGCTACAGTAGGTCTGAACATTTGACGATCCGGTTGTTGGAATACATAACCGATAAATTGACCACGTTTAGATGGCGGCATAGATGTAATATCTGTGCCGTTATAGTACATGCGGCCTTCGCTAGCCTTTTCAAGGCCTACGAGCAAACGCGTGATTGTCGTTTTACCACAACCATTACGACCACCGATAGCGATATATTCGCCGCCTTCGATGGTGAAAGTCACATCACGGAAGATGTCTACGGATGGCACATAGCCAAAGCGGATATTTTCAACCTTAAGCATGAGCGCCACCGTCCTTTCCTTGTACATCATCAACGCGTTGAATTGGTTGTTTATTTTCTACTGTATTAGATTGACTAGCTAGAGAGTTGCTTTCACCATGGACCTCATTTTGAATAGCGTGAGCCATTTCAATTTGGTGCAAGCCCTTGATAGCAGACTCGATGCTGAGCCAAGGTTCATCACTATGGTAACCAGCTTGTTCAAGTTCCATGTACGTTGTGAATACAGATGGCAATGCATCTACGTGAATATTGTGTTCGTACATGTAACGAAGCGTAGTCGGTACATCCGCATCACATGCAACGGAGCCATCCACCATGAGAGCCATGCGGTTTGCATATGGCAATACAGCGTGCAAATCATGGTCGATAACAACAACGGTAATACCGTGTTTTTGATTTAAATCACCTACGAGGCGATATAATTCGGCAGTCCCATCTGGATCAAGAGAGCTTGTTGGTTCATCAAGCACAAGAACTGTTGGGTTCGTAGCCAATACGGAAGCGATTGCCAAACGTTGGCGTTGACCACCAGACAAGCTTGTAATCTTGCGGTCCTCTAAGCCTACAAGACCAACTTGCTTAAACACCTCTTCAGAACGAGCTTTGATAGTTTCACGGTCATAACCGCGGTTTTCCATAGCAAAAGCTACTTCTTCACGAACTGTCATCGTTACGAGCTGCGTATCATAGTCGGCAAGAACTACACCGATGTGGTTCGCAAGCTCTGGAATTTCCATTTGCGTAGTCGCTTTACCATCTACAAAGACCATACCTTCAAGACGGCCGCCGTAGAATTTAGGTACCGCCCCTACCATAGCCATGCAAAGGGTACTTTTACCACAACCAGCAGGACCAGTCACAACGAGGAAGTCCCCATCATGTACGTCGAGATTGATGTTTTCAAGAGACGGTGTAGTCGCCTTTGGATGGTAGTAATTTACGTGCTCAATAGAAATTTTAGCTTGGCGCTCAGGCAAGATTGTCATATGACTATGGTCAGACGTCAATTGATCTGCACTTGGCAACATGCCGCGTTTAGAGAATAGACGTTGTGCCGGAATGTATAAGATTGGCGTAATAGCGCCATTCAAAGCACCTACGATAAGCACCAATGGCCACATGCCGTACATGTATACATTATTAGGCAAACCAAGCACTTGCCATAAGAGGGTAACGAAAATACCACCAGATACAACCGTTGCTAAGAAACCAGATACAATTGGTGTTAAATCAAAGCCACCGATTTTACGGAACTTCATAGACAACATCGCACGTGTTACGAGAGCCGCTGTCAACGCACCGCCTGGTTCAGACAACAAGTTACCATAAGGGAATGCTGACTTAGATGTCAAAACGTTGATAAGTGCCGCTACAAGGCCAATCCCCAATGTTTGACTCAAACTAGGACGAGTCAACAAAATAGCTACGCAGTACGTAGCAATCGTCCAGTTTGGCGTTACCCCAGCCACACTAGGGCTCACCAAATGCAATATCGTGCCCAATGCGAGCATCAATGTGCTGACAGTAACCCATCTAAACTGGCCACCCTGCACATGCGTGTACACAAGATCTTGAATCCGTTCCATAATAGCCTCTTTTCTAAAAATGAATATATAGTGTTTATTGTAACATTCTTCAGGGATTTATAAAAGGCAAGATACTATTAATAGATAGTATGTTTATCATATGATAAAAAGCACCATCTATTAACGATAGTGCTTTTAAGAACTAATGTATTTCATCTAATAATATTCTAAGATAATCACGTCTACTGTTTAATATTCTATCAATATAGATAGTCCGATCTAAATAACGATAAAAGCTTAAATAATTATGACAAAGTAAATATCTGTATTCAATTTTACTTCCTAGATTAATCAATAATCGCTGTCCCATTTCTGGAAATATACTCAACGAGTCATTCGTAGTCACTATATCCGAAATGGTTTTATTAGCTAACTCAATATCACCTGTTTCTTCTTCTATAAAAGATTTTATTTCTAGTAAATCTTCCCGTGCTTTTGGTGCATAGCTAATTTGATTATTCATAATTAAATCCCCAGTTCACTCTTTAGTTGCTCTGATGAAATCCAGCCTTGTTCTTCACCAGATTTACGACCTGTCTCTAAAGCCCCCATAAGTTTTATAGTAGCCATTACACGTTCATAATCTTGAATATCCATAATTGCATATCTACCTCTACCATTTTTAGTTAAGAATACGGGACTATCTATAGTAACATCACGTAAAACTTCAGAATAATTACGTAAATCTGAAATAGGTTTTATATTCGGCATACTATCACCTCCAGAATACTTTAGTGATATAATACTCTTCTTTCTAATATCTTATCATTATTGTAGTTAAATTATCACGTAAATTCAACATCAAATTTTACAACATTTCTTAAAATCACTATCAACATATATGATACCGCTTTCTTCCTTTTCTTGTTATATACTTGTGATATAATGCGCATAGATACTTATATACGAAGAAATTGACAATAATTTAATAACTAAGGTAATAAATTCTAATTACTTTCTCATGATACATATAATGTATCTTTAATAAAGGAACTCCATCATGGCACAAGCATTAATCGTAATCGACATACAAGAAGGCTTAGTTAACGAAAATCCTTACGATGCAAAAAATTTTATCATAAATACCAAAGCAATTATTCAACATTTCAGAGATCAAAATATAGAAGTAATTTTTGTGAGACATTCTGAAGATGAAGGCTTATTAGCAACAGGTAGCGATAATTGGCAAGTCTATCACGAATTAAAACCGCAAGAAAACGAAAAGATTTTCAATAAATATTACAATAGCATCTTCAAAGATAGTGCGTTAAAGGAATATTTGGATAGCAAAAGTATTACCGATTTGACATTCGTAGGAATGCAGGTGGAATTTTGCATTGATACGTCTGTAAAAGTAGGCTTTGAATATGGTTATAAAATCACCATCGTCGAAGATGCTATCTCAACCTTTGACAACATCCATCTATCTGCCGATCAAATCTTATCCTTTTACAAAGAAAAAATTTGGAGAAATCGATTTGCGCAATTAAAAACAACAAAAGAAATTCTAGCTATTAATTAAATTTCTATTCTCACTTTCTCGTCATATAGTTGTGATATAATGCATATAAATACTTATGCCTAGGACATAG
>CAKPSA010000109.1 GCA_934183145.1 uncultured Veillonella sp. | reverse complement strand
ACACCATCAGATGCTTCAATATCAAAGGTTATTTTACGTCCTTCTACAGCGCTAACTGTAGCTTTAGCAGTTACTGTTGCACCAAGTGGAGTAGGGGCTTCATGAGTAATGGATAGAGCGATACCTACAGTGCCTTTACCATCTTCTAAATATGGTTGTACTGCTGCTTGTGCTGCTTCTTCCATTAATGCACACATAGCTGGTGTAGCAAAGACCTCTAAAGAACCAGATTTCATTGTTTTAGCAATATTGGATTCTGTAACTGTTACAGTCGCCGTAGCTGTTTGACCTGCTGATACCATAATATACCTTCTTTCATTAAGAATATTCTCGTTATAATAGTATTATACATCTTTCGATAATTTTTATGCTAATGTAATTATACATATTTTACAGATACTACCAGTTAAAAATAATTATTTTTAACTGGTAGTATCTGTAAAAGTAGCCTATATAACTTATAATCCTAATATTTTTAACTGCTGGTAATTAAATAAATAACATATAAGAGTTCTAATGGTAATAGTTTTAACTAGCAATAATTAGATAAATAGAATGTTTAGGTTCTTACATATAACAGTTCTATAGAATCCGTGATATAATGGAACTAGTTTTTTATAAAACGAGGTATATATGAGTACAAGAAAATTAAAGCCTTCTGGTGAAGGTTGGGTACAGTTAATAGCAGGCATTGGTTTTGTCATTCTATTAATTGCCATCAATATAGTAGATCCTACATTTTATCCAACAATGTGGCATTTAGCGACGAGTGGATCCATGGATGAAATAGCAGAGTATATTCAAGGCTTTGGTCCTATGGCTATGGTCGTAAGTATGCTTCTCGATATTTTTGTTAATGCTGTTGGTTTCTTACCATCCATATTTATCTCTACCGCAAACGGTCTAGTGTTTGGTATGTGGCCAGGGATCATTATTTCTTGGCTTGCAGAAACGATAGGTGTAGTCATTAGCTTTTACATTATGCGATACTTCTTGCGTGATACGGCAGATAAGCTGATTGCTAAGAGTACGGTATTGATGAAAGTAGATGATTTCTCTGGTAAAAATGGTTTTGTGGTTATGTTATTTGCACGATCCTTACCATACTTCCCATCTGGTGTTATTACGGCACTAGGTGCTATAAGTAAAATTAAACCGAGAGATTATATCTTAGCAAATTTAATTGGTAAATTCCCATCCACAGCTCTTGAAGTAGCAATCGGTACAGATATTGTAAACTTCCAAGAAAATATGTGGCGATTAGGAATTATCGTTCTTGTAGCAGGTGTTGTATACTTCATTCTTTGGAAAGTATATAAGAACTATATTAATAAGAAAAATGCAGAACAAGAACATGATCCCAATGCGTAACAACATATAGTTCAATAATGTAATATTCTTAATTTTTAATTTTAGATATATTTTCACCTAAGTATATATGAAAGAGGCGATTGTATGAGTTTTTCTCTTCCTGAACGTGTAACTTTAAAAGGTCCAAATTTTATTCGCGAAGTGTTTGAACGTGGTGTAGGTGTAGAAGGTTTTATCAGTTTTGGTATTGGCAACCCAGCACCAGAAGCGATTCCTGTGGAAATTATTGAAAAAGCATTCGATGAAGTAGTTCACTCTAATCCGATGAGTCTTTTACAATATGGACCAATGCAAGGGGATGCACGTTTAGCGGAATTAACATTAGATCGTCTTGTAAAGACACATAAGATGAATCCAGAAGGCCAAGGCCTTATTATTTCTAATGGTGCAGGTCAATTATTAGGTCTTGTACCAATTACTGTATTGGAACCTGGCGACGAAGTATACATGGATAAATTTACTTTCACAAGTGCTATCAATTCTGTACGCAACATGGGCGGTAAAGCATTAGGTATTAAGACTGATGAGTATGGCATGATTCCTAGTGAATTAGAAAAAGCAGCTCAGTCTGGTAAAGGTAAATATATTTATCTCATTCCTAATTTCCAAAATCCAACAGGTATTACAATGCCATTGGAACGCCGTAAAGAAATTTACGCTATTGCTTCTAAATATGATTTATTCATCTATGAAGATGATCCATATGGTGAAATTCGTTTCGCTGGTGAGTACATTCCAACATTCAAATCCTTTGACACAGAAGATCGTGTTCTCTACGCAGGTTCGTATTCCAAAACATTATCTGCCGGTTTGCGTGTAGGTTTCTTGTTTGGCCCAGCTAAGGTTATTGAAGCGATTCAAGCTTTAAAAAATAATACGGCAGGTCAAATGCCATTAGTTACACAAAAGGTGGTAGCTAAAGTTCTTGATACAATCGATTATGATGCACATTTAGAAAATGTACGTAAAGTATATAAGACTAAATGTGATGCTTTGCTTAATGCTTTTAACAAGTATGCCAGCTCTAAGGTTAAGTTAACACAACCTACAGGTGGTATGTTTGCATGGATGACGATGCCTGAGGATGTAAATTGTGATGAATTCTTCGAAGCATGTATGGACCGTAATGTAGGGATTATTAAGTGTGGTGCCTTTGCTGCTGATGGAGCAGGCGAAGGTCATGCATTCCGTTTGAGCTATACTGTACCAACTGTAGAAGAAATCACAAAAGGTATGGAAATTCTTGGGGCATTAACTAAAGAATTCTGTGGTGAGTAATATATTGATAAAGTTTGATATGACATGATACAATGTAACAGTAGATACATTGTATCTACCATATAGAAAAAAAGTTTTACATATAGATGTGAGGTAGTTCCTCAAAGAAAGTAGGTGTTTACTATGGGTTGCGGTAGCAGCAGTGATTGTGGCGGATGCCCATCTCAATCTTCTGGTTGCGGTGGCGGCGCTCCTCAACAACCTCAAGATCTTACAGCTCCATTACACGAGCTTAGTTCTGTTAAACATGTAATCGGCGTAGTTTCTGGTAAAGGTGGCGTAGGTAAATCCTCCGTTACAAGCTTAATGGCTATTACTATGGCGCGTAAAGGTTACAAAGTTGGTATCCTCGATGCGGATATTACAGGTCCTTCAATTCCTAAAATGTTTGGCATCAAGGAAAAAGCATATGCTGACGAAATTGGTATGTATCCTGTAAAATCCAAAGGCGGTATTGACGTTATGTCTGTTAACCTCCTTTTGGAAAACGATACAGATCCTGTTTTATGGCGTGGTCCTATTTTGGGCAATGTTGTAAAACAATTCTATAGTGATGTTATTTGGAAAGACATCGATTATTTATTCGTTGATATGCCACCAGGAACAGGTGACGTAGCAATTACTGTATATCAATCTTTGAAATTGGATGGTATCATCATTGTTACATCTCCTCAAGACTTGGTATCTATGATTGTTGAAAAAGCAGTTAAGATGGCTGATTTAATGCAAGTGCCTATTATTGGTGTAGTGGAAAACTACTCTTACTTCCATTGTCCAGACAATGGTAAGGATTACCAAATCTTTGGTGAAAGCCACATTGAAGAAATCCTTCAAAAATACGGTCTATTATTGTTGAATCGTTTGCCAATTGATCCAACTATTGCAAATCTTTGTGATAAAGGTGATATTGAAGCTATCGAAAAAACAAACTTAGAGAACGTATCTCTACCTGAATAGGATTTATATGATGATGAAAGCTGTGCATACCTCGTGATGCACAGCTTTTTCTCACATATTTTTATCTTGAAATATATTATATTTATGATAAGAGAATATACATATATTTCTAACTTCACATACTACTGATATATACTGAAGACACCGTAGGATAGGGGGCTTACTGAGTGTTATATAGTCACCTTGCGATGCCTTGGTATTTCAGCAGTTATATATTTTAGTTTTTTCCTATGTAGGAGGTATGTGTATGAAAAAACTGTTAAACTGGATTATTCCAGCGGTCTTTGGTATAGGCCTATGGTTTATTCCAACTCCAGAGGGCTTAACACCTCAATCTTGGCATTTATTCGCTATCTTTGTGGCTACTATCGTAGGCTTTATTACTCAGCCATTACCGATTGGTGGCGTATCCATCGTTGTGATTACTGTGGCAGCTTT
>CAKPSA010000108.1 GCA_934183145.1 uncultured Veillonella sp. | reverse complement strand
GCGCGAACCATTTGTAATGGTGTAACCGCAATACCTTGACCAATGGACATAGTAGCAACGTCTAGCTTACTCATATCCTCTGGATTATACAAAATACCTGCTCCTTCACCAGGCAATTCAATACCTGTTTCAGAACCAAAGCCATAATCACGTACATATTTCGAGAGAATATCTGCACCTGTTAATGTACCAATTTCAGCCATACCAGTATTAATAGAGTACTTCAAAATATCTAGCAAACGAACAGGACCATATCCCTCACCATTCCAGTTTCTAATGATATGTCCATTGGCAGCGAAGGCCCCTTTATCGTTATACACAGTGTCTAACTTCCATTTGCCTGCTGCAAGGGCTGCAGATGCAATGATAGGTTTGAATGTAGAACCTGGTTCATATAAATTGGTAACCGCAATATTTTTGAAAGCCTCTTCACCACTTTGGTTGTAGTTATTAGGATCATAACTTGGACGATTGGCCATCGCTAATATTTCACCGGTCTTTGGATCCATAACGATAACGCTCGCATGTTTAGCACCAGTATCAACCATCGCCTTATCGAGAGCACGTTCAGAAATAAATTGAATGGTCGCATCAATTGTTAAGGTTACACTCTTACCCTTATCTGGTAAAAATTTAGATAATACAGAGCCAAAGATAGCATTCCCTTTATTATCAGTAGCTACGATCTCTTGTTGTACGCCACCCTTTAATTCGTCATCAAGAACCATTTCTAGACCATCAAGGCCTTTATCATCAGTGCCGACAAAGCCCAATACTTGAGCCGCTAGTACACCATTTGGATAATAGCGCTTAGATTCTTCAACGAAATTGAGGCCTGCAATGTTATTATCCTTAATCACTTGTTGTACCGCTTTTGATTTGTCCGCATCCATCATACGGTTCAACCAAACAAATGCTGTATCCTCTTGTAAGGCTTTTACAATATTTTCTTTAGACATGGTTACATACGGAGATATGAGGTCTGCAATCTCTTGAGGAGATTGTTTAATCATCTTCGGATCCGCATATAAAGATTTTGTAACCACACTCATGGCCAACGGCTTACCATTACGGTCATAGATTGTACCGCGTGGCGATTGTAGTTTTCTGTCTACCTGAACTTGTAATAAGTTTTTCTTTTCCAGGTCAAAGGTATCAAAGACCTGTAACTGTGCTAAACGCCCAATAAGGACGAAAGCAACTGTCATGAGTATGGCAAGGCACCATGTAGTGCGACTCCAATCACTCATGCGTAATAACGCTTTATTTAATAACTTCATCATTTCTCCACTGGACGGCGTAACTTATGGTCTAATGCATCATATAGCGCATCTGGTTCATTAGGAATCACTCCATTTTGTACCTGACCTAATAAATACTGCAATCCTTCCCCCACTTTTTTCCCTGCAAGCTGAATAACTCGTTCGTCATAATTTAAATCCTTTGTATGGATAGGCATCTCTAAACTAAGGTCTGCCATACATTCCCCAAAGGCTAATGTACCATCCGTCGATGCATAGGGCTTCCCACAGCCTAATACATCGGCAGCACAAACCTTAGCTAATTGCTCCCATGCGGTCCGCATAATTTGACTATCTCGGAACTCACCACTGCGAGCTTCTTTACGGATCCACTTTTTCTCATTAGCTTCTCCATTTTGTACAAAATAGTGAAAGCGCATGTGATTTTTAACAATCCAAGCTACACGACGCACAAAGGCTTTCGGATACCCCAAACGGGTGAGCAAAGTCTCTGTCATCTCAGCGCCTAATGTATCATGACCACGATCGGTCAATCGGCCGTTAATAACAGCTCGCACCGTAGGCATCCCCTTCGCCACATCATGTAATAGAGCGCCCCAACGCAATGTTAGGTCAGGTTCTGTATGAGATACAACGGCTAATGTATGATACCAACCATCAAATTCATGAAAATCTTTTTCTTGTGGTAAATTCACAAGATGATATAGCTCCGGTAAAATGGGAACTTCACGAGCCGTCCCATTCTCTACGACGCGGCAAGAGCATTCGGCCAATCGCGATTGCACCAATACATCAAGGCCTTTAGCTACAGCGGGCGCTAGCATCAATCGGTCCAATTCACTACGAACTCGTTCGAGAGATAATCCAGATACACGATGAAATGCCTTTGGCATAGCCTCCAATAATTCTTTACTAGGTAAAAAATCCAGTTTTGCTACAAAGCGACAAGCTCTAAATAATCGCAATGCATCCTCTTCAAAACGTTTCCGGGGATCGCCAATGGTGCGCAACATTTTATGCTTAATGTCTCGGCGTCCCCCTACTAAGTCTATGACCTCACCATAGCGGTTCATAGCCATGCCATTAACCGTGAAGTCACGGCGCAGTACATCTTCCTCTAAGGTATCGGCATAGGCTATTTCTTCCGGCCGATGACTATCTGCTCCATATCGCTCTGTTCGATACGTAGCGATTTCATACTGCTTACCTTCTAATGTTGCCACCACAACACCAAAGGATTTACCCACAAGGTCTGTGGTTTGAATATCATGACTGCGGAGAACATCAATGACCGTATCAGGACGTGCAGACGTCACAATATCGAAATCATGAGGCTTTTGATGCATTAATATATCCCGTACAGCTCCGCCTATAATATACGCTTCATAGCCAGCCTCTTCTAGTACAGTCAATATTCGATTTGCTTGTTCCATCATGCACACCCCCTTTTCTAAACTAGTCTAATCTTTATTTTACTACAAATGAAAGTATGAAAAAAGTGCAATCCTATAAGGATTGCACTCGTTCTGCAATAGCTGTGCCTGTCGGTGTTACCGCAAGGCCACCATCACTTGTTTCACGCAATGCGGCTGGCATAGCGCGACCAATATTATTCATCGCTTCAATAACTTCATCTGGTGGAATTTGACTTTCAATATTCATCAACGCCAATTCAGATGCCGTAATAGCATGAACTGCATAGAAACCATTCCGTTTAACGCATGGTACCTCTACGAGACCCGCCACAGGATCACAAGCTAAGCCCAATAAGTTTTTCATGCACAACGCAATGGCATTGCCTACTTGACGCGGCGTACCGCCCATCATTTCTACAATGGCACCGGCAGCCATACAAGCAGCAGTACCAATTTCTGCTTGGCAACCACCAACCGCACCAGCAACGCAAGCGCGATTCGCCACAACATTGCCAATGCCAGAAGCGGCCAAGAAACCTTTTACTACAGTAGCTCTATCTAACTTGTAATGATCAGCTACGGCTTTCACAGCACCAGGCATAACGCCACAAGAGCCTGCTGTAGGGCAAGCAACAATGCGGAACATTTTAGCATTCGCTTCATTTACAGCAATAGCATAGGTCATTGCTTTATACGCAATATCACTCATAAATCTAGGAGTTTGACCATTAAGCTGTGCCGCCTGACCACCGGACATACCAGAGGCCGTTTTCTCCGCATAATCTATACCGTCTTGAATAGAGCCTTCAAAGATATCTAACCGATGCTCAATTTCACGAATAACCGCTTCTTCACTGCGGTCATAATTTTCTAACTCATAACGCAGTACTACGTCACCGAAGGAAATATTATTTTCCTCTGCTAAGCGAATAATATCTGCAATTGTATCGTATGCATAACTCATCATTCGCCCTCCTATAACGCTTCAAAGGTCATCACATCTTGGATGCCTGGGAACTCGCGCATAAACTGAACGGTAATAGGATTTACTACCGTATCCGTAGTAATAACCATCACTGCGTCCTTATGCTTACCCTTACGGAATACACGCATGGTAGCAATATTAATATCGGACTCACTCAATGCTTGGCTTACCAAAGAAATAGCGCCAGGTCTATCCTCATGGAATACGACAAGAGTAAACTCATCGCCTGTAATAGACATATCATTGCCATCCACTTCGGTAATCATAATTTGACCACCACCAAGAGAACGACCAATAACAGTCATATGACGATTATGTTCATCGTACATATCAAAACGAACCACATTAGGATGACCTACATCGAGAGGAGACTCGATAAAGTTGTACTCCATCCCCTC
>CAKPSA010000107.1 GCA_934183145.1 uncultured Veillonella sp. | reverse complement strand
AACTATAGGTATAGTAAAAAAATCCCTTTATCGTAAAACATAACAATAAAGGGATCTCATTTTAATTACGCTGGGCGACTCCAGTCGACTTGTACGTCGATGGCTTCCCACATACGTGTTAAGGCTAATTTTAAATTATCTAAAGATTCTAATGGTTTTACATTCAAGCGTTCGTACGTATCAAGACCTGTGGCATGCTCGATAGCGTGTTCATCGTTCAAGTAAGCAATTACTTTATCGATCCACTCTTGCTCAGGTAATTCTACGGACACTGTTTTTGCTTCTGTATCATAGGACAAGAAGCCATTGCTGTTAATGCCATAATGGATGGCTACACGAAATAAACTCATATCTATACCTCTCTTGCGGTAATTTCTAAACACTATATCCATATTGTAACATGAACAATTATATTAGTGAAAGTATTCAATATAAACTTTATAGGTCTATTTTGTAAGATTATGTGCCCTCGTTACTATCCCCTATCTCATCGTGATCAAGACCTATATATATTGTATCAGATGCCTCATTTTCTTTAGTAGATTGTGCATCTACTGCAGCCTTAAGTTCTGATCGCTTTCTGCGCGCCCCATTTTCTCCGTGAAAGCGCTGCCATAGAGCCCCACTCATAATAGCAGTCTCACCGAACTTAGACTCTAACGAATCTAGTACACTAGCCAGCTTATCTTCACTTTCATTCTGAGGTGAATCAAAAAGACTATCCTGCATCGGTACCTCTTCATCGAGACCACTTATGGTAAGGCCTAACAAACGTATAGGGCCAGGCGGATCCATAAAGGTAAGCCCTTTAGGCTGTTTACTCGCTTTATCTTGCATCAGCTTATTCCATAAAAGTAGCGCTGTTTCAAAGAATACATGCTCATGATCTGATGGGGTGTCCAATCGTTTCTGCCGCGATATGGTAGTAAAGTCTTCATAGCGTACCTTAATCGATACGGTGTGTCCTAATAAATTGCGTTTCCGTAACCGCTTTGATAAACGATTGGCAAAATATCTGAACTCGAGTTCAATAGCACTGCCATCGACAAGGTCCTCTTCATAGGTTTCTTCGGCTCCGATAGATTGTATTTTACGATCTGTTTCTACAGGTCTTTCATCAATACCATTTGCCAGTTCCCAAATCCGTCGAGCCTGATTGCCCACAATTGGAATGAGGCTGCGTTCATCAGGCAATGCTTGAATATGACGCATTAAGTGAAAGCCTCCTGCTTTCAACCGTTTTTCCGTATGAGGACCAACACCCCAAATCCGTTTAATAGGCAATGGAGCCAAAATCTCTTTCTCACGACCATAAGGAATGACTACAAGGCCATCTGGTTTGTCTAAATCAGAGGCTAATTTAGCGAGAAATTTATTAGGTGCTAAGCCCGCTGAGATAATAAGTCCAGTCTGTTCATACACACGGTCCTTAATGGCACGGCCCAACGCTTTAGGCCCACTATACATAGTAGACATGCCACTCACCTCAAGGAAAGCTTCATCGATAGATAGTGGCTCAATGTAAGGAGTAAATTCTTTCATAATAGAGAAAATCTGATGAGATACCTCTTTGTAACGATCCATGCGCGGATATACGTAGATACCATCGGGACATAATTTCTTAGCCCTCGAGATAGGCATAGCGGAATGAACCCCAAATTTACGAGCCTCATAGGAACAGGTGGCAACGACGCCACGTGAAGAAAGACCACCCACAATTACGGGGTGGCCTTTATATTCTGGATGATCCAGTTGTTCGATGGACGCGAAAAATGCATCCATATCAACATGCATAATCCATCGTCTCATTATTACGCTTCTTTTTCGTGATCAGAAATACGGCAGTATTTAATTTGTGCGCAAATGCACTCATCCTTAGATTTATATAATTGAGGGATGATTTCTAAAATATCGCCAAAGGTAGCTTCATTAATGGAATAACGTGTCCATAAGCCATTACGTTGAGAGTTAACTACACCTGCGTCAATTAAGATTTTCATATGGTAGCTCAACGTAGATTGGGATAAATTGAAGCTAGCTAAAATATCAGCTGCACATAATTCATTGCAAGACAACATGTCGATGATGTGTAATCTTGTTTCATCACTTAATGCCTTAAAAATCGTCGCTAAACGTTCATAAGAAACTTCAACCATATCTTTAACTCCTCAAATCCGTATCAAAAAATATCAATCTACTTATTGATACTATTATATACTATTTCTTAATGTAAATCTATTTTTTTCTTTATATTTGTATCTTAATAATTTATTATGAATACGAAATAATTATATATGAGTAAATTTTACCACATTATAAACTAATTTCAGCACACTATAGGCTATTCGCTATGAATATTTTAAATAAATTTTCATTTCATAGATTTATTTAGTTATACATTAAAATGTATATATAATGATTTTATGCAATTATTCTCTATAGAATTTTCGATATAACCTATTTATAATAACCATATAGCATACTTCGATATACCGCACTGTATTAGCTATCTAAAGGATTAAATGTAAAGTATACAATTTCGGGACCTAAAAGGTTTCAATACAAAAGACCCCTCATAGAGGGGTCTCATCTGTATAATTCTATAAGCCGATTGCATAGTATAGAAAATTTAGAATTTATAATGATAAATTCTAGTCTACTCTAGAGCAATCCTATTATATCAAATTAGTATAGCTTAAAATACGTTTACTAAATCGATAGTTTGGCTGCGGTTAGGACCAACGGATACGATACCCAAAGGTACGCCTGTTACTTCTGCAATGCGTTCTACATATTTGCGAGCATTTTCAGGAAGATCTTCGTATTTGCGGATACCAGAAATATCTGTTTCCCAACCTGGCAATGTTTCATAAACTGCTTCGCACGCTTCAAGATCTTTCAAGTTAGCTGGGAAGCCTTCTACGTCTTTACCATTCAATTTGTAGCCTACGCAGATTTTTAATTCTTTGAAGGAATCAAGGATATCCAAGCGTGTAATAGCGAGGTAATCTAAACTGTTAAGGCCAGCAGCATATTTTACAACCATAAGGTCTAACCAACCGCAACGACGAGGACGACCAGTTACAGTACCGAACTCATGACCAAGTTCACGAAGGTTGTCGCCAGTTTCATCAAGAAGTTCTGTAGGGAATGGGCCTGCACCAACGCGTGTTGCGTACGCTTTTACAACGCCGAAGATATTTTTCAAGTAGTTTGGACCTACACCAGCACCTGTGGAAGCACCACCAGCGATTGGATGAGAAGATGTTACGAATGGATATGTACCATGATCAAGGTCGAGCATAGTAGCTTGAGCACCTTCAAACAATACCTTTTTATCCTCTTGAAGTGCTTTCAAAACAGCAATGTTAGTATCTGTTACATATGGTTTCAATGCTTCAGCGTATTTGATGTAATTTTCTAAGATTTCATCATAGTTAACAGGCTCAGCATCGTATACTTTTGTAAGAATTTTATTTTTGAATTCTACATTGTACGCCAATTTTTGTTTGAATGTTTCAAGGTCGTACAAGTCGCACATACGAATACCAACGCGGTTGATTTTATCAGCATAGCAAGGACCGATACCATTTTTAGTAGTACCGATTTTAGCATCGCCTTTAGATGCTTCCTCTGCATTATCTAACGCGATATGATATGGCATGATAACATGCGCACGGTCAGAAATTTGAAGGGATTTTGCAGATTTACCTTGTTTTTCAAGGCCTTCAATTTCTTGTAACAATACTTTAGGGTCGATTACAACACCAGTACCAACGATATTTTGTTTA
This sequence comes from uncultured Veillonella sp., assembly GCA_934183145.1. Classification (GTDB taxonomy): domain Bacteria; phylum Bacillota; class Negativicutes; order Veillonellales; family Veillonellaceae; genus Veillonella. The sequence continues at coordinate 304 of CAKPSA010000107.1, read as the reverse complement.
TCATCATACAAGATACCACTTGGTAAAAGGCGAAGGGCAAATGCTTTGTCATCTACTACAACAGTATGACCTGCATTATTACCGCCTTGACTGCGCACTACAACATCTGCACGTTCCGCGATCCAGTCAACGATCTTACCTTTACCCTCGTCACCCCATTGAGTGCCGATAACCATACTTGTTGCCATATCTATATCCTCCATGTGAAAGTCTAAATAATTCACTAACATTATACAACAATGTTCGGACTCTGTGAAAGTATTTATACAAAATCAATCTTTAGTTTCTTCCCAAAAGCGTGAGC
>CAKPSA010000106.1 GCA_934183145.1 uncultured Veillonella sp. | reverse complement strand
CCTGCACTAAGGCCCTTACAAACCTTTTTCCATAATAGTGGACTTAATTTATAGCCTACAATACGGTCTAACACACGGCGTGCTTGTTGAGCATCTACCATGTTCATATCAATGGTACGTGGAGATTCTAAAGCTTCCGCTACTGCATTTTTAGTAATCTCGTTAAATGTAATACGGCATGTAGACGTAGGATCTACATTAAGAATGTACGCCAAATGCCACGAAATAGCTTCCCCTTCGCGGTCAGGGTCAGTGGCGAGCAATACGGCACTACTTTCATCGGCATAGGAAACAAGTTCATCTATAACCTTTTTACGAGTTACTAGATTACTATAGCGCGGTGTAAAGCCATGCTCAATATCGATACCCATCTGAGATTTAGGCAAATCTCGTAAGTGGCCCATACTTGCTTTTACCACATAGTTTGGACCTAAGAATTTTTCAATTGTTTTAGATTTAGCAGGAGATTCTACGATAACCAATACTTTGCCATCTGGATTATATACGCGAGGTTCTCGTTGTTCAGGTGGCACAGAGGTTTGTAACACAGACTTGTCCCGTACAATTCCCATAGGAGTAAGAGCCTCTTTGGCAACCTTACGTTTTATCGTAGTACTCTCTTTTGTAGTACTTTTCTTTTTTGTTTCTTTACTAGTACTAGCTGCTTTTGGCTCGCCAATAACGATAGATCGTTTAATGGACAAGTATATCACTCCTAGTCATATTAATATAGCCTCTCGGCGGTTGATGCTCTATAGCCCCTTCTAGCTCTAACTCTAGTAATAAGGGCTGCAATTGTTGCAATGGAATGTGAGTTACTTTCAAAATATCACTAACAGTAATACATCGATCATGAGGTATTTCACTCAAGATTAAACTCTTATCCAAACTAAAGCTTAACATAGACGGCCCATGACTATCAACACCCTTACATGTATTACTCCATAAATCCCCCTCTTTTACATGATTATGTTCCTCTTTCTTTGACGCTGAAAGTTTCTTCTTTGCCGGTGAAAGTTTCTCTTCTGTGGCAAAAAAATCCCGCAATGTTAAATGATATTGTTCCACAATATCCTCATATCCAGTTAATACATAAGCACCATTGCGCATAAGAAACTTATTACCATCCGCTGTATGATCTAATAGGTTACACGGTACTACAAACACATCTCGCCCTTCGCTAACAGCCATATCTGCAGTAATTAAAGAGCCACTACTAGCCTTAGCCTCTACTACGATTACCCCTCGACTAAGACCACTAATAATACGGTTGCGTGCAGGAAAATGCTTTGCCGATGGCGGTGTTCCTGGAGGATATTCAGATAGGAGTAATCCATTATTTGCCAGTATCCGGTCAAATAATTTTGAATTTTCTCTAGGATATACAATATCTAACCCACATCCCATAACGACAATGCCGTACCCCTGACTTGCTAGTAGTCCTTCATGACCATGCGAATCGATGCCACGAGCACCGCCACTCACAATTATAGTACTGTATTTGCCTAGTTCTTTTCCCAACATTCTCGCCACATTCCGCCCATATAATGAACACCGTCGAGCCCCAACAATAGCAATACGGCTCAGTCTTTTATCTAATAAAGCTCGATTGCCTCGCATAAATAATATAGCTGGTGGATTATAGATTTGGTTTAGCATAGATGGAAAATCTTTATCTAGAAAGGTAGTAACATCCATCTGATATTCGTCTAATTTTTGAATTATATAATCTAGTTTTTCATCCCTAGCCGATGCTGCAATAGCACGTTTATCTCCTACGGAAATATGATAATAAGATTTCAAATTTTCAACCTTCTTAACGGCTTGCCAAGCTTCATAGGGTCCTCCAAAATCATCAATAAAACTCCGTACATGTGCTGCGCCCACATTATATAAACTTTGGAGACCTGCAATATAAATGTTGTCGTCATATCTTGTCATAATATCACCTATTTATCGGTTCTAAATAGCATTGCTTCGGAAATATGATGTGGTTCCACTTGTGGGTTCGCCTCAAGGTCTGCTATGGTACGACCAACCTTTAATATGCGATCAAAAGCACGTCCACTTAAGTGGAAATGGTCAAATATATTACCGAGTACACTCCAAGCCTTATCGGTAATATGGCAAAGCTCACTTATGGCCTTATGCGGTATGGCTCCATTAGAGCTAAAATCTTGGCCTTCATACCGTTTCTGTTGCATGGATGTCGCTATAACAACTTGTTCTCTCATACTTTCACTCGTCATCGTTGAAGACGAAGTATCTAATAATTGCTCTAATGTCGGCCTTTCAACAGGTATGTGTAAATCGATGCGATCCATAATAGGTCCAGATAATCGTTGCTGATAATTTTTAACCATTGTTTCCGTACATACACACTCTTTATAGGGATCATGATAATATCCACAAGGACATGGATTAGCCGCTAAGATACAAATAAAATCGGCAGGATATATGTAATTACCTTGAGAGCGATTGATGGTAATTGTACGTGATTCTAAAGGTTGCCTAAGCGCATCGATAACTTGACGTTGAAATTCAGGTGCCTCATCCATAAATAGAACACCTCCGTGAGCAAGGGTTACCTCACCAGGTCGACCTTGAATACTGCCGCCTACCATACTCGCTAAAGTTGCCGTATGATGGGGATGTCTAAAAGGACGAGTTGTAACCAATCCTGTATCTCCTAATAATCCTATTACATCTTGTATACGACTCACTTCAATGATTTCATTCCATGTCATAGGTGGTAATATGGTCGGCAATCTCTCAGCCATCATCGTTTTACCACCACCTGGTGGACCTATCATAATACAATGATGATGACCTGCAGCACTGATGAGCATAGCCCGTTTTCCAAGCTCTTGCCCCTGTACATCACTAAAATCTACTGTATATGTTTGATTAGATTCTGTATCTACACAATTATTTTCATCAATATAATCTACAAGATCATATGACTCTAACAATTCCGCTGATTGATTATAGTTTTGATTTCCTGAACTTGTAGATTTGCTAATAGTCCCTTTATTTCCATTACCGGTCTTTGATTTAGCTAGTTTCTCTAAAATAGAAATAATATGTAGTAATGAAGACTCCCCATAAATGCTAAGCTTTGGTATGGCCTTTAAGTTATGACCATTTTCAACACTTGTAAATATAGTAGAATAATTAGAATCTAAGCCTGCAAGAGACATAGCCAAGGTTCCAAATGTTGGTAATAGTGAACCATCTAAAGCTAGCTCTCCCATAAACAGACTGTTACTTAATAAAGCAGATATATTAGCTTTGCGCCCCTTTATCTGTCCCGATGCAATGAGAACCCCTAAAGCAATAGCTAAATCGAGTCCTGCACTACTTTTACGAATCGTAGCAGGTGCTAGATTTACTACAATACGTCTCATAGGGAATTCATAGCCACTATTTTTAATAGCGGCCCGCACACGTTCACGAGCTTCCTTAACCGATTGATTAGGTAGCCCTACAATGTCAAAGACAGGCAAGCCTTGAGATATATCAACTTCAACTGTAATAATGCATCCATCTATGCCATGTAAGGTAGCACCATATAGTTTTGCATACATAGGTAACCTCTCTAAAAACACTGTGGTAAATAATGAATGGAACTTTGAAAGTCTTCATGTAAGTACACTTCAATTACATCAAAGGATAATTCTTTCCACCGCCGTTTTTTTTGATGTAGATCATACAAAAATAACATAGCTGCCCGTTTAATATGCTTTTGTTTCTTCTTTGTCACCGCTTCACGAGCCAATCCATGCTGCATTCCACGGCGAGCTTTAATTTCAATAAAATGATAGATTAAATCTTTTTTAGCAATGATATCAATTTCTCCTAATCGGGTTCTATAATTCGTATCTACTACTGTAAGGCCGATCTTTTCAATATATTTAATGGCCACCCGTTCGCCCCATTTTCCAAGCTCCTTTGAATCCAATTCATTAAATGCTTTACCTGTACTAATCGTTTTCATATATACCTCCTATTTAAGTGTAGTAACCACAATAACGTATAGAATATGTATCACTCAATCTACATCTAAACTTTCAACAGGTAACACTTACTTGTAGCGTAGAATATGGAGACTATAAAAGTAAATACAAAAGAGGTTCCTAATAGTCACATCGGTGACCAATAGGAACCTCTTTACGGTTAT
>CAKPSA010000105.1 GCA_934183145.1 uncultured Veillonella sp. | reverse complement strand
ATCATATTTGGGAATAGGTGCTGAAAAGCATAATAGAGAAGCTGGTTAAATGCCAGCACGGTCCCGCCACTGTATGGTCGAGCGAGTCTAAATTAAGTCACTGGGAAACTGGGAAGGCTAGATAAGCGATGACGCCGAGTCAGGAGAACTGCCTATTCAACATTCACCATTTGACCTACGAGAGATAGGGAGGAGAAGTTAATAGCTCCTTTTTACGTACCCGTAAAAAGGATTTTTTAGTTCTATACGATCTTTATCATATATGATATAGATTGTATTCATAAGACCTTAATGTCGATGGCATGGTCGTGGTGAATAATACCTTTTTGGTATTACCAGCATGACATGTGTTATGACTGTTAATATATTTTATGGTAAATGTAGGGCATGCATTTATTCATCATCATCCTAAAAAAGAGGCTGACCCAGGGTTCTAGTAGTTCGGATTCTGGGTCAGTCTCTTTTTATTTTTAGAGGATACATGAAATTTTAGTTGATTCTAAAAAAATGATTGACGTTAAATTCTATACATGATATTATTATTTCAGTTGAGACGCGGGAGTGGCGGAATTGGCAGACGCACCAGACTTAGGATCTGGCGCCTTACGGCGTGGGGGTTCAAGTCCCTTCTCCCGCACCAACTTTATTGCACCTTTAGAGGTGCTATTTTTTTTGCCCAAAAATGTTATAATAAATGGGTTAGAACTATTAATTTAAATAATCATAGTAATACTATATGGTGCAGTATGGATAATACATTAACTCAGCTGCTTTCACAGAACCCATCCTTTGTGGATGGGCTAAACGCATTTCAGCGGAAAGGAAAGTCAGTCATATATGGTCTTAGTGGATCTCAAAAGAGTTTCCTCTTAAAACAAGCTTTTACTAGGGGCCTTACCAAGCCTATAGTTATCGTAGTCCATGATAAGGACCATAAAGAGATGTGGGAACGGGATTTAGCCTTTTTCTGGCCTAATATTCCTGTCCTATCATTTCCTATAACAGATCATGTGGACTTTACAACTATTGCTCGTAGCCTTGAAGACCAAGGTGCCCAAATGCGCGCTTTAGCATTGCTAGCATGGCAAGAACCTGCCGTAGTCATTGCGAATGCTGAAGAGGTTACACAGTATGTGGTATCGCCACAATATTTAAAAGGGCAGTCGTTACATTTTTCTTTGAATGATACGATTGAACGCGATGCAGCTCTAGAACAGCTCGTAACAATTGGATATGAACGCGTAGACCAGGTGGAACAACGTGGTCATTTTGCCGTGCGCGGGGATATTTTAGATATATATCCTGTTAATAGTGAGCATCCTATACGTATTGAATTCTTTGGTGATGAAATTGATACCTTGCGATTCTTCTCTGTAGAAAACCAACGTTCTATTGAACAAATCGATTCTTATACGGTAACACCTTTCTTCCTTGGTAAAAGTGATGCAGATTGCACTTTATTATCCTATGTGAAAGATGGCACTCTCATTTATGATGAGCCAGGTCGCATTCAGGAAGCATTAAAAAAATTCCTTAAGGAGGACCCAGCACATCGTAAAAATCATTGTGATTGGAGTGAATTGCAACGTACTGTAGAAGCCACAAATCAAGTAGCTTTCACATTTATGCAACAACGCTCTATTGGTTTAGCCGGATTTACCCCAATTGGTATTCAGGGCAAGACGATGACGAGCTTTGAACGTCAAATTCCTTTATTAACAGATGAGATTAAGCAATGGCATCGTTTAAATCATCAAGTTGTATTGGTACTAAATAACCAACAACGAAGAGAAGGTATTGAACGGGCCCTTGAAGGGGAAAACATTGATTTTGTTCATAGTGAGGAATGGATTGCAAAGCCTAATACGGTTGTTATATTGCAAGGCTTATTGACCGATGGATTTGAATTGCCAAATAGCCATTTAGTAGTTGTTGTAGAAGGTAATATTTACGGACAGCAAAAGCGTAAGCTGCGCAATAAACCTAAAAAAGGACAAGAAATCAATTATTTCACCGATTTAACACCTGGTGACTATGTTGTACATAGTATGCACGGTATTGGTAAGTATATCGGCCTTAAAACGATAGAAACTGAAGGTATTCATCGGGACTATATTGAGATTGCTTATGCGGGAACGGATAAATTATTCCTACCTGCGAACAATTTAGATCAGTTACAAAAGTACATCGGCAATGAAGGTGATGTGCCTCGCATTCATAAGATGGGTGGCCGTGACTGGGCTAAGGTTGTTACAAAGGCAAAGAAGTCTATTGATGATTTAGCAGATAAGCTTGTGGAGCTCTATGCACAACGCGAAATAACGGAAGGCTTCGCATTTTTGCCTGACCAACCATGGCAACAAGAATTTGAAGATGCATTCCCGTATGAAGAAACGGAAGATCAATTACAAGCAACAGCAGAAATAAAGGCATCCATGGAAAAACCAGTTCCTATGGACCGCTTGCTAGCAGGTGACGTAGGCTTTGGTAAAACAGAAGTGGCCATGCGTGCCATCTTTAAGGCTGTTATGAGTGGTAAACAGGTAGCGGTTCTTGTGCCAACCACTGTCTTGGCACAGCAACATTTCCAAACCTTCTGGAACCGTTTTGCTCCATTTGGCGTCAAGGTAGATGTGCTCAATCGTTTCCGCAGTACTGCTGAGAAAAAGCAAGTTCTGAAAGGCGTTGAAGATGGGGCTATTGATGTTCTTATCGGCACACATTCCTTGCTCAATAAGAAGGTTGTCTTCAAAGATTTAGGCATGCTTGTAGTAGACGAGGAACAACGCTTTGGGGTGGCTCAAAAGGAAAAATGGAAAGAGTGGGCCAACAATATTGATGTGCTCACCTTGAGTGCAACTCCAATTCCTCGAACATTACATATGTCCCTCGTTGGTGTTCGAGAAATGTCTGTTATCAACACCCCTCCAGAAGAACGTTTACCTGTTCAAACCTATGTGGTGGAATATGATATGAACCTTGTGGCCGATGCGATTAAGCGCGAATTGGCACGTGGTGGGCAGGTTTACTTTGTATATAACCGTGTAGCATCTATTAATCACATGGGTGAGTTACTAGCAGAAGCTTTACCAGACTTGCGCTATGCCATTGCCCATGGACAGATGACAGGCCGTCAAATTGAGGAAATCATGACTGATTTCTATGAAGGCCATTACGATGTATTATTGTCTACTAGTATCATTGAAACAGGCCTAGATATTCCTAATGCCAATACCATCATCATTTATGATGCGGACCGCTTAGGCTTATCTCAGCTATATCAAATGCGTGGCCGTGTAGGGCGTTCTCGTAGACGGGCTTATGCATACTTTATGTATCGTCCTGATAAAATGCTCTCTGAAGCGGCAGAAAAGCGCTTAAAAGCTATTGAAGAGTTCACTGAACTCGGTGCTGGTTTTAAATTGGCGATGCGCGACTTAGAAATTCGCGGCGCTGGCAATTTATTAGGCTCGCAGCAACATGGTAATATCGCATCTGTCGGCTTTGGTATGTACGTAAGTATGTTAGAAGAAGCCATTGCGAAGGCGCAAAATAAAGAGGTGGAACGGGAAGTATCCATCGATCCAGCTATCGATTTAGAGGTAGATGCCTTTATCGATGATGCGTATATCAAGGATAGCGCTCGCAAGATCTCCGTATATCAACGATTGTTACATATTAAATCGAAAGAACAGCTTGATGATATGACCGATGAACTCATCGATCGCTTCGGTACTCCGACAGATCCGGTAGACCGATTATTGCGGATTGCTCAAATTAAAGAACAAGCGCGATTACTGGGCATTAAAAGTATCGTCCGTAGAGATCAACAGCTTACCATTCATTGGCATGACGATTCCAAGATGGCTGACTGGGATATGGGGGCTGTACGGGAAGATCTCTGGAAGAAAATGAAATTTGCAGATACTAAGCCGGCTACATTATATGTGAGCCTCAATGGTATGAAAGGTTCTATTTTGACCATTACGGAAGCGGTGATGAAGGCTTTGAGCCAAAAATCATCGTCTAAGGAGGGCCTATGAATCGATTTTTAAAGGGCGCTATGATTTTAACCTTAGCGGGGATTATCGTTAAGGTTATCGGTGCTTTCAGTAAAGTCCTTATTGCACGTGTCCTCGGTGGCGAGGGGATTGGTCTATATATGATGGCCTATCCGATTTATCAAATTATCGTTAGTATTTCCGCTGCAGGCATTCCTGTGGC
>CAKPSA010000104.1 GCA_934183145.1 uncultured Veillonella sp. | reverse complement strand
TTTTTAGAAACTAGACCTTTATGAATAAGACCTACGATGAAGCCTAATATGGCAAAGCTCACCCAGCCCATGCCTACGCCTTGGAATGGAATATACTCAACAAATAGACCTTCTAAAAAGTCTGGTGCAATACCAGCGGTTTCAAGACCACTCATAAGAGCAGAGATCATTGTAAACGCCATTGTCCATGCATATACGCAACGACGACCACCAAACACATTGTTCGCAAGGGCTAACAAAATGATTACGATAGTCAATGGATACAAGAGCATCAATACAGGAATGGCAGCACTGATGATTGTCTTCAAGCCAAACATACTAAGACCAAATGCGGCAACAGAGAAGATAACTACATATAACTTATAGCTAATCTTTGGTGTCAACTTATGGAAGTATGTACCGCAAGAAGTAATAAGGCCGATACTTGTAGACAAGCAAGCTAAGAGTACGATGATAGCTAGAATAATTTGGCCAAAATCGCCAAATAAGAAGCTAGCACTAGTAGAAAGTACAGGTGCACCTGTATCGAATAAACCAAAGCGTTCTACGCTAGTAGCGCCGATGTTAGCAATAAATACGTACACAATACCGAGAAGGCCTACCGCAATAGCACCTACTTCCATCACTGTTTTAGTAACTACTTCATGAGATGTAGCGCCACTAAGTCGAACAAAGTCGATAACAAGAATCGCAAATACTACAGAAGCTAATGCATCCATTGTATTATAACCATCTAAGAAGCCTTGTAACACAGCAGTAGGTGCATCGCCATATGTTGGTTGTGGCAATGCATAACCACCAATTGGCGTAATAAAGGATTTAACAATGAGTAACAAAATAACTAGCAATAAAGCTGGAGTCAAAATATTACCAATACGGTTTACAAGCTTTTGTGGGCTAATAGACAACCATAAAGAAACACCGAAGAATAATGCCAAGAAAATTGGTTCCATATTCATGTGTAATCCATCAGCAAAAGGCTTGATCGCAATTTCATACGCTACTGTACCAGTACGTGGTGTAGCAAACATAGGTCCAATACTCAAGTAAAGAGAAATCGTATATAACAAGCCATAAATTGGATGAACACGGCTCGCTAACTCTTCAACATCCTTACAAGAGGAGTAGCCCATAGCTACAACACCTAATAGTGGAAGGCCCACACCAGTTAATACAAAGCCGAGCAAAGCCCAACCTACATTATCACCAGCATGTTGGCCTAGGGCCGCTGGGAAAATCAAGTTCCCTGCCCCAAAGAATAGGGCAAACAACATCATGCCTATGGCCCAATAGGCACGGGCAGATAATTTATCATTACCATTCATAAAAGTAACCCCCTTTAGGTTATATATAGAAATAATATTACTATTATAATCCTAATAAGTATATGTATGCAATATAAATATCCTTATTATGATATATTGGCATAGCGCTATCCCCGTAAGTAAAAGGAATTAAACACCCTAATAAATACTATATAGTATTTATTAGGGTGTTCTCTTTTATATACTCACCTTATATATCATTTTCATATTCTTATCTTATGCATCAACCTTTTTGATATGAACTTGTACATCATAGAATGTACTCCCCCAACCTTCATCTGTAGGACGATCTGCAGTAAGCGCATTGATAGCTACATTCGGATCACTAGATTGTGATTGCCACCACACACCAAGTGTTACTAATGTACCTCTTTGTACCTCTTCATCATAGTAAGCTTTAATTTTTACACTACCACGATTATTGTAGATTTCAACTTCATCACCATCATTAATGTTATATACCTTTGCATCTTCAGGATTGATACGTAGTTTCATAAGCTCCGGATCATCAAACTCAAGTTCACAGAAGCTAGAATCTAAAATACGAATATCGTTACCTATGATGAGCCAGAACGGTGCATTATCTCCATATGGCGGCAAATAACGAATTAATGGTTCCACATCATTTGGATTATATAGCTCTATTTTTCCAGATGGCGTTTTAAAATCTAATTTGTAATTTTCAGGCAATGTCATCTCTACCGGTTCACCTTGTAAGATTACATCTTGATCAACCTCAGATATACGACTAGATGTACGAACAATTTGTTCTACTAGCTCCCGTTCACTAAGGTTAAAGAATTCATCTTCAAGCCCCATACGTTTAGCTAATTCAGAAATCACTTGCCAGTTAGAGCGAGATTCACCAACAGGATCGATTAATTTATAGCCAGTTCCAATGGTATAGTGCCCATAGGAGTTATATATATCGTCATGTTCTACCGATGTAGTGGCCGGTAAAATAATATCCGCATATTTACATGTATCGGTAAAGAACCGTTCATGCACCACCGTAAACAGATCATCTCTCCTCAAACCCTTTCGCACCACATTTTGATCAGGCGCTGTTATAGCAGGATTACTAGAGAATACATAGAGACTATGAACTGCTGTACCTGATGGATTTGTAAGCATTTCACCTAGTTTAATCATAGGCATGAGTCGCTTAGCTGGTGCATCAACATGAGCCTGTTGCATCACATCTTTGCCAACAAACTTACTGCCGCTGGCACTCGACAGCAAACCACCGCCAAGATGTTGCCACGCACCAACTACAGCAGGTAATGCGTTAATGGTGCGACAACTCATAGCACCATTCCCATAACGAGACAATCCACTGCCAAGACGAATAAATGGAGCCTTAGCGTTAGCGTATGCATGAGCAAACTCAGTCATACGCTCTACAGAAACACCACAAAGCTCAGATGCTTTTTCAGGGGTAAAATCTAGTAATACATTATGTACAAGCTCGTCATAACCTTGAACATGTTCCTTAATAAAATCTATATCTGCTAATCCGTCTCGATGAATAATATGAAGCATACCTAATGCTAAAGCGCCATCACTGCCAGGTTTTACGTAAATATGTTCATGAGCTTGGTTAAAAGTATATGTTTTATGAGTATCAATAATCCAAACTCGAGCGCCATTCTTTTTAGCCATGTTTACATCATGTAAGATATGAACATCGGTAGCAGTCGCATTAATGCCCCATAAAACAATTAAATCGCTATGTTGTGCCTCTTGCGGCTTAATAGCTAATGTATCACCGTAAACTGCGCGGAAACCTGCCTTCTTAGCGGGAGAGCAAATACCACGGTCTTGATCTGTCGCCCCAATACGGCGGAAAAAGTAATCTGCTGCTGGGCTTTGAATAACACCCATAGTGCCTGCATAAGAGTAGCGTAAAATACTTTCACTACCATAAGTACTAATGGTGTCTTTAAAATTATTAACGATAGTATCTAATGCTTCATCCCAGCTGATACGCACATATTGATCTTCTCCAATACCCTTTTTACCAATTCGTTTCATTGGGTACTGTAAACGCAATGGAGAATGAACCACTCGTTCATAATGCGCCATCTTAGGGCATAATGTGCCTCTGGTAAAAGCATGATCTTTGTTACCACGAACAGATACTACTCTATTGTTCTCTACAGATACGATGAGCCCACATGCATCTGGGCAATCATATGGACATACTGATTTGTATTCTTTCAAAATAAGCACCTCGCTTATAAATTATATAAACTATAGGATGTATATTTATATTATATTACAGCATCATCTGTATAAGTGTAACCTTTAACACATTTTCTATCTTTAAAAAGATTAAAAATATTGCATATTATGCATATCAATACATTCAGTTATTAGAATACATTACTATACTCATCAATATTTTTTATATATAACATTAAACATTTCAAGTTTTATCGATATTTATCCATTCTCATTCTTGCTCAAACCCTAAACAGATATACTAATAAGTTCTATAAAAATACTGCAAATCTATAAAAAAATCATGCAATCATAACTAAAAGTCATAACCATATAGTTTTAGGTATAATCGGATGTTTCAGCAATCGTCCTCAGAATATGTGACAAACATCACCGGTACGTATGCGTATTTAGTAATGTGTTTCAGACTGTAAGACTATTCAATCTCACTTCTTTCTGTGCTATACTGACATTGTCATTTGAGAGGATATAGAGCTCATAAGAAATCATCGTAATTTCATGATATCTAAATTTGGAGTTACTATATCAGGTACATATTTTCTGAAAAGAGGTTTTAACGATGGCAGACGCAAAAAACACTGTGTTATTCCCTTATGAAACATTGAAAAAATTAAGCATGGACGCTTTCCAAAAATTCGGTTTCTCCGAAAAAGAAGCTGACATCATCCAAGACGTACTTTTGACTTCCGAC
>CAKPSA010000103.1 GCA_934183145.1 uncultured Veillonella sp. | reverse complement strand
CATATATAGTTAGACTAAGTATAATACATTTTACTGCTAGAGGTATTAAAATATATCCTCTTCAGTAGTTGTTGTCTCGGTTAGTTCTTCTTCGATATAGCCAACTTCATCAGTAGCTTCGTCTTCATCACGTGTGTCGATATAGATACTGATAAGTGCTAGTGCGCCTTCTTCATTTAGGGTTGCAATGGCACTCATAGGGCCATAGGTTAAAATAAGACCATCTTCTTCATCTCGAATGATATGAGGCACCGCATCAAAGTGTTGGTTCATTAATTGGTCAAAGTAATCCTCTACATCAAGTCCGCTTTCAAGCGTAATCGATTCAGAATCACCCTTTTGGAATACAACACGCGTGTCTTCATCAATGTACTGATAGAAATCGTCTACATCAACATTCGCGGTTTCAAGCCACATGCTAAGGGCTGTAAGCCAATCTTTCACAGTAGTTGGTGCAGAAATAAAAGCATATTCACGTTCATCGTCACCAAAGCGAAGATCATCATAAGCAATACTGTAATTCTCTTGACTAGAAACGATACGCTCTACAAGGCCCTCATCATTTACGTCTACAAAAATCATGTACACATAGTTATCGCCGCTTTCATAAGAAACGGTCAAACCATGACGTCCCTCATGGAATAGTGCATCCTCTTCGTACACATCGGTAATATGCATGACCTTGCACGTAACAGGCACATTATCGGCCTTAATAGACTCAGTCATAGAGGATAAAAACTCAATACTTTCATTGCGATTGCGCCCAATAATACCACGACCTGTGGACATGTACTCACAATCCTCAACTAGAATATTTTCAATACCGTGAATATCTGCAGATTCAAGGATGGATTTTATCAATAAAAGAGCTTGTATTTCAGTCATACTACTTCTCCAAATCTTTTTTAACTATATCATCAATATTAGCAAGATCAACATTGCCCTTAAATTTTTCAGGAATAGTAACTAACTTAACATCAGTTATCATATTACGAAGTTGTTCTTTAGTATAAGACATATTTCTATTATAACTCAATATACTAGTTAAGGCTGTTGTTCCGTCCTGAATATAAAATATCATTATCCCCTCTTTATTAGCTTTCTCTTGTTCCACTAAAATACCTGGTACACCATCATTCCATACAATGCGTTTAGAGAAATGGACATAGCCTTCAGGGGATTTAATCGTATCAATAATCACCTCAGTAAGGATGCTATCCAACTCAATGGAAGTTGCTCCACGGTCCTTATCTATCGGCTCTATAAAGAGAGTTTGTGTTACACCAGAATGGCTTTTATAAGACAAACCATTTTTAACATCTCTTATAGAACCCTTAACGTTTGCATCATTAAGAATACGATAAATAAAATTTTCACCGTCTATTTTCGTTGTATGAGAATATACATTGCTATCTGTTAAAGGTTTTATAGATGGTAACACATAATTAACAAGTATGGGACTAATTACCTGCCCCATATCCCGCTTAGCTTCAGTTATACCTACATGATATCGAATCGTCGAATCATTATTAAAAGCAAAGTTTAAATTAGAGTAAAATTGAAATTTATTATTTTTCTTAACTTCGGCATACAAAGAATCCCAATAGCTATCCATTAAACCAGCATAAGAATAACTCGCTCCGTGGATATCTTCTGGCTTATAAGAAAGAGAGTTAAACTCTTTTATATTAATAGGTCGTTCATAATCTTTACGTAAATCCTCTTCCGTAATCGAATCAAATGACTTCCCCATATAATCAGCACTTTGCCAATTTTGTTTATTCTCAACAATTAAACCTATCGTTATATCATTAGCAAAAATATCATAAGATGTATATTTATCAGTTATATTATTTTCTTGTACTTTATAATAACTCAAATAAGGTACGAGAAAACGTATCCCCTTTCCACTATGATCAATAATCTCTGTTTGCCCTTCATACATATTAAGAGGGCCTACATAGCTTTCTCGAATGACTGTTTCAGCCTCTTTTTCAGATAGGCCATTATCTATGTACAGCTGCTTAGTTTTATCATACTCTTTGCTTTTTTGAAAGTCTCTTAATGCTCCTTCTTGTATGCTTTTAATTGAAGAATCACTATGTATATAACTTTCATAAGCATTTATAGGAATTCTATGATCAGCACCGGGAATATTAACATCAACAGCCCCTACTAAACCAGTAACTAAGCTGATATATACTGAAAGTGCTATTGTTTTACGAATCATTTATCTCTCCAATTTTAAAATTCCCAACTATAGTACGTTAATTGTAACATAGTCCAATTTTTTATGAAAATTTTCTCCGTCTGTCATATAATAGAATAGTTAATAATTACATTTGGAGGTCCCTATGAAATATACAACCATCGTTTTTGATTGCGACGGTACATTACTTGATACAGCTACAGATTTAGCAAATGCTGTAAATCATGTACTACGTACACATAACTTCCCTGAAAAATCTCTAGCAGAGGTAAAAGCAGCTCTGGGTAATGCAGTAACCTATTTGATGCGTCAATGTTTACCAAGTTCTGTAGCAGATAACGAATTAGCTCCATACATTGAGGAATTCAAAGCTTACTATGGTGAGCATCTAAAAGATACAACAGCTCCCTACCCAGGCATCCTAGATATGCTTGATGTCTTGCGTGAACAAGGTTATAAATTAGCCATCGTATCTAATAAAATCCAAGAAGGTGTAACACCTCTCAACAAAGAATACTTTGGCGATCGCTTACCAGTTGCCATTGGTGAAAGACCAGGCTTACATCGTAAACCAGCACCAGACATGGTGCTCCAAGCTTTAAAAGAACTAGGCTCAACACCAGAAGAATCTATTTATGTAGGTGACTCTGAAGTTGACGTAGCTACTGCAGAAAACTCCGGTCTACTTTGCATCGGTGTTACATGGGGCTTTAGAGAGGAATCTCTCCACCAAGAACTAGGCGTAACACACATTGCCCGTAAAGCAGAAGACATTGTAAGCATTGTGGAAAACTTAAATAAATAATGTACCAAATTATGGTCATTAATCTATAACAAATTCATATAAAATAAACGATTTATATCTTAAAACCGCACAAAAATGGGAGTTAAAATATTTAAATTCTCATTTTATGCGGTTTTTCTTTTATTTTCTCAACTTTATTTCAATTTTCACGCTATACCTTTTACGCATAGATACTATTCTAAATCTATTGCCTTAAAAATGTGATATATGTTACATTTATGAGGCAGTACTTTCACATAGATGAGCCGTCAATTCGATAGCTAGTGTATTGAACAGGAGATGACAGCATAAAATTATGTGACCATTTACTGTATAGTTGTAGTTAGTTGTCCCCCACGGAGAAATGAGGAACAAATGGAAAACGAAGTAAGAAAAGTTGAAATGAGTGAAAATGTAGCAGATCCTACAGGTCTTGGTCTACTAGGTTTAGCTATTGTATGTTTTGTGGTATCCACGTCCCGCGTAGGCTGGTCTGGCCCAACAACATCCGTTATTATACCTTGGGCTGTTTTATTAGGTTCTTTAGCCCAATTAATTGCAAGCTATTTTGATTTCAAGAAAAATAATCCGTTCGGCTCTGTTGTATTCGGTGCATACGGTTTATTCTGGTCCGCAATGGCTGGTGTTTGGTTAACTCAAATGGGATCCTTCGGTCCTGAAATCCAAAAAGGTTTCGATGTAACACAATTGGCATTCGCTTTTGTGGGATTCTTAATCTTCTCTATCTTTGGTACTATTGCATCTTTGAAAACCAACAAAGTTGTATTCGCTATTATGGTACTAATCTGCTTCCTATTCTTCGGTCTAGCAACAGACCTATTCCTAGGCGGCAAAACAGGCTTCTTCGCTCTTGCAGCATGGTCTGAATTATTCATCTCCCTATTGGGCTTCTACGGTTCTGGTGCTGTACTGGTTAATAAAGTATTCGGCAAAACTGTATTCCCTATGGGTAAAAGCATTCTGTAAGAGTTTAATAACTATATAAATTACTTGCCCGATAAAAGAGGTTCCTATGCGTCACGACTGTGACCATTAGGAACCTCTTTTATTTACTATTACTTTATTACTCAAATCCGATATCGCTTATTTGTAACTAAACTGTGCATCCATAATCATTTGGCGCAACTGCTCAATGCGAACACCATTTGGTAGCTTGTCTCTATAAAACTGCAACTTATAGTAGTAACGAGTGTCCTCATAATCAGTAACAAATACCATATCAGTCCTATTATGTAGCGGCCAGCCATACATAAATTCAGCTAGTAAACTGCGCACACCATCATTATCAACCTCTATTACATCATGCTTAACAGGCAATACCATCTTTACCGTAGGTTCAGGAAC
>CAKPSA010000102.1 GCA_934183145.1 uncultured Veillonella sp. | reverse complement strand
GTAAAGGAAGGACGCTGGGCTCAAAGACCATCTAATATTAAGGGCTTTGATTTAAGTCGTCGTACCCTTGGCATTATTGGTATGGGCGCTATTGGTGTATCTATTTCTCGTCGCGCGCGTGCCTTTGGTATGACCGTGGTGTATCATAATCGCAACCAACGTATAGATGATAAAATTCATAAAACAACATATATGGAGTTAGATGACCTTTTAGCTACTAGTGATGTAGTATGTGTAATGGCCCCATTAACAGATGAAACCTATCACATGTGCGATGAAGCATTCTTCAAGAAGATGAAAAACACCGCTTTATTTGTAAATGTAGGTCGTGGCCCTATCGTTGATACAGAGGCTCTCATTAATGCCTTACAAACAGGTGAAATTGATTATGCGGCACTCGATGTAACTGATCCAGAACCATTACCAGCAGATCACCCACTATTAAGTGTTGAAAATTGTCTTATCGTACCACATATTGGTTCCTATACAGATCGCACGCGTTATGATATGTCTATTTTGACAGCTGATAATATTATTGCTGGTGTTCATAAGAAACCATTAAAAACTTGTGTTAATGAAGAGGTTAACTATAAAAAACCAGAAATGGATGTAGAATCTGCTTTAGAAGAACTCAAAAAAGCAGGCGTTGATTTAGCTGATTTCGACTAATATCACAAGACCTCAAAAGATATGCGGTATTATGCAAAATATGGTAAAATAAAAGAATATTTATCCTATGGAGGTTAGAACGTTGGAACATAAAGATATTGAAAAAACTGTAGCTCCTGAAGAAGTTGTATCCGTTAACTTTATCGAAGCTATCATCAACAAAGATAATGAAACTGGTAAATACGGTGGACGCGTATTAACTCGTTTCCCGCCAGAACCAAATGGTTACTTACACATTGGTCATGCTAAATCTATCTGCCTTAACTTTGGTATTGGCAAGCAATATAATGGCTTAACAAACCTTCGTTTTGATGATACAAACCCAGCAAAAGAAGACGTTGAATACGTAAACTCCATTATGGAAGATGTAAAATGGCTCGGTTTTGATTGGGCTGGAGAGCCTCGCTATGCATCTGATTATTTCGGCCAAATGTACGAATATGCTAAGAAATTAATCACTCTTGGCAAGGCTTATGTAGATGATCAAACGGCAGATGAAATTAAAGAAACCCGTGGTGATTTCTGTACACCAGGTGTTAATAGCCCATACCGCGATCGTAGCGTAGAAGAAAACTTAAAACTCTTCGAAGAAATGAAAGATGGTAAATATAAAGATGGTGAAAAGGTATTGCGTGCGAAAATCGACATGGCACATCCTAATATCGTTATGCGTGACCCTGTTATCTATCGTATTGTAAATGCAGAACATCATAATACAGGTAATGAGTGGAAAATCTATCCTATGTACGATTTTGCTCATCCTATTGAAGATGCTATCGAGCGTATTACACATTCCATCTGTACTTTGGAATTTGAAGTTCACCGTCCGTTGTACGATTGGGTACTAGAAGACTGGGATGATACTGAAATTCCACAACAAATTGAGTTTGCACGCTTAAACGTAACTAAAATGGTTATGTCCAAACGTAAATTGCGTGCTCTTGTAGAAGCAGGCCTTGTAGCTGGTTGGGATGATCCTCGTATGCCTACTATTTCTGGCTTACGTCGTCGTGGTTACACTCCAGAATCGATTCGTGATTTCTGTGATCGCATTGGCGTAGCTAAGGCTGATAGCGTTGTTGACATTGCTTTGCTTGAGTTCTGTATCCGTGAAGATTTGAAACTCAAAGCTACACGTCCTATGGTTGTTATTGATCCTGTGAAAGTTGTCATTACAAACTATCCAGAAGGTCAAACTGAACTTTGCACCGTTGAAAATAACCCAGAAAATGAAGAGTTGGGTAACCGTGAAGTTGTATTTGGTCGTGAAATCTACATCGAACGCAATGACTTTATGGAAGAGCCAGTTAAGAAATTCTTCCGCTTGGCACCAGGTAAAGAGGTACGCTTAAAAGGTGCATATTTCATTACATGTACTGATGTTATTAAAGATGAAAATGGCAATATTACAGAAATTCACTGTACATATGATCCAGAAACTAAGAGCGGTAGCGGTTGTACACGTAAGGTAAAAGGTACATTACATTGGGTTGAAGCATCTACTGCAGTAGATATTGAATCTCGTTTATATGATTACTTGCTAAAAGAAGATTCTGACGGTAAAGATTTCTTAGGTGACTTTAATCATGACTCCCTACAATTATTCCATAGTAAAGGAGAAGCATGCCTTGGTACAACTGTACCAGGAGACCGTTTCCAATTCTTGCGCCAAGGTTATTTTGTAACTGATAAAGATAGCACACCAGATCATATCGTAATGAACCGTATCGTTGGCTTACGTGATAGTTGGGCTAAGGCACAAAAGAAATAATGTATCCTACATTGCTAAGATAATGATAAAGAACCGCTCCGTTAAGGGCGGTTCTTTACTACTGTGTTGTTATTAAAATCATGTTGAGAGTTTATGACATTAACATTTTAGTTGAGGAGATATATGAAAAAATTAGTATTACTTGCCACTGCAGCTGCTGTATTAGTATCTGTTCCAACAATTGGCTCTGCAGCAAATATTAAGAATATTTTGAATAGAAGCCAAACAGTAGCATATCAAGGTGTTAAATTGCCTGAAGGTGTTACAATGTATCAAAATAATCCTAAAGCACTTTTTGCAGGGGAGGCTAAAAAGGATATTAAATCTGTATTTATTGAAGCAGGTGCTACATCTGCTAATGTATATACACTAAATATTAAAAACGAAAATGAAATGAACTATGCTGTATTTGGTGATGTAGTATTAGGTAAACAATTGGCTAGTCAAATCAGTGAAACTAAGCATGTCAATGCAGATCCATCTACATTAGGTGCATTGGCATCCTCTATTAATAAGGGGGATAGCCCAATTCTTGGCAAATTCACAGTAGTGACTCCATTATCTAAACAAGGTAATGCTTACGAAGGCACATTAAAATATAAAAGTATAGCTAATAATAATTCTTATAATGAGGTTCTACATATTAGTTTATCTGAAGATAAGTACACTGGTCCAAATGCACGCTTTATCGCTATAGATGAAGCTGATGATGCTGCGATATTCCCTAAAGTTAAGTCTTTGTTAACGGCTAAAAAATAAATAATTATTGAAAATATATATCAATTATTCTTGACAATTTTTCTCATCAAGAGTACTATGTGCATATAGGAATTATTCTCATTAGGGAAAATTCTAACGATGTGCAACAGGCAGGTACTATTATGATGAATTCAATTGACCATATCATTGGATATCATTGTGCACCGGCAATTCGAGGTATTAAGCTTTCGAACTTGGTTTCTATTCCACGGGACATGAATGAACAAATCCAATTTGTATTGACAGAATATAACAAAGAGTTCAATGAAAAAGGTTTGTTCTTCTTTGAATTATGTCGCTGTAAAGCGCGTAGACTGTTATTGGTATTCCGTGAGAAGCAATTAAGAGACTATGTACGGCAACCTGCAGTGATGACATTTTTGAAAGCTTACGGTTATCATGATCGTATGAGCATTATGGAGATGCTAGAACATCTACGATACCGTATGGAGGCAAGCATTGATTTTCCACATGAAATCGGCGTATTTTTAGGCTATCCATTAAATGATGTGAAATACTTTATTTCTCGTCGTGGTAGTGGATATCGTATGTGTGGTGAATGGAAAGTTTACCATGACGTGGTAGATGCTAAGCGCTCTTTCTTATGTTACAAAGCATGTCGTGAATTTTGTCAAACTCAATTGATGTTGGGAAAAACATTTAGTTCATTGGTCGCAAGAACGGCCTAGGAGGTACAAGATGATTGGTGTAATTTATTGGTCCGGTACAGGCAATACAGAACAAATGGCTCAAGCAGTAGCAGAAGGTATCAAAGCTGCAGGTCAAGAAGTTGAAGTAAAATCTGTTTCTGAAGTATCTGTAGATGACGCAGCAGCTTATGAAAAATTAGCCCTTGGCTGTGCTGACATGGGTGCAGAACAATTAGAAGAAGGCGAATTTGAACCATTCTACACTGAATTAGAAGCTAAATTGGGTGGCAAAAAAGTAGCAATCTTTGGCTCCTATGGCTGGGGTGGTACTTGGTTGGAAGACTGGGGTACACGCATTAAAGATGCTGGCGGCGAATTAGTAGCTGATGGTGTAGCTATCTTGGGTGAACCTGATGATGATGGCAAAGCACAATGTGAAGAATTGGGTAAAACATTAGCAAACGCATAATTTACTCTTAACCATTAACATAATCCTAACAGATAACAGTATATAAAGGCTGTAATA